>JBFHGY010000561.1:0-2858 GCA_041582905.1 Crocinitomicaceae bacterium
GAAAAAGTTCAAAACGGTAAATACCGTATTTTCCGAACTGATAAACAGCACTATTCGCAGGGTGAACAGTCTAAAATTCACTATTTTGCAGCTCAAACTAAATTACTTATGAAAAAGATATTGATGGTAGTTGCTACAGGAATGCTTTTGGCTTCATGTAGTTCTACACAAGACAAGGAAGCAGCAGCAGGATTTTGCGAGTGTTATTCAATGAATGATGCGGGAGAGGCAACAAGTTTCACTGAAATCATGGAAAGCGCTGAGAAAATGACCAAATGTATTACAGATTGGCAAGAGAAATTCGATGGGAAAATCTCAAAAGACGGATTTAGCGATGAACTGAAAGAACAATGTCCAGATGCGCACGCGAAAGCGGACGAAATGGGAATGTTCAATTAAGATTGATATATTTTAGAGAAAAGGGGCGACCAAATATGGTTGCCCTTTTTTCTTCGCAAAAAATTAGTCTCAAATACCTTTTACTCTTTCGAGTGAAGAAGAAAACATCCGTAAAAAACAGCTGCGACGATGTGGCAATATTTTTGCAAGCAATTAAAAAGAACACTACCTTAATGAGTAGATATGTATCGAATAGTTGCCTTTGTATTTTTGCTGTGCTCTTTTGAGTCGATCGCTCAGGATTCAACCGCTTTTGAACAAGAAGTGGATGAGGTGCAGGTGATGCGGAATTTTAAGAGCAAGTACCAGCGTCGTTTGGATTTAATGCGGCGTGTCTACCCTTTGGCACTCGACGCGAAAGTAATCGTTGAGCAGCACAAGGAAGAACTAGAAGGTGTTTCGAAAAAAAGAAAGAAAAAAAAACTCGGCAAAAAGACGCACAAATCACTCAAAGACGAATTCGGATACAACATTCGGGATTTATATATCAGCGAGGGAGAACTGTTAATTCGCTTGATTCATCGCGAAACGGGAATGACCGTCGCTGAAATCATTGAAACCTTTGAAGGAAAGACAAGAAGTAATTGGTACAACGGTCTGGCGAAGCTGGGAGGGCAGAACCTCGAAGCGGAATACGACCCCGAAGGAGAAGATTACTTAACAGAGCTGATTATTGAAGAAATTGACGCTGGAACCATTTCTTTTTCTTTCGAAACGAAATACGTAGACAAAGAAGTATTCAAAGAAGGAATGAAAGATTACCGCGAACGCAGACGAGCAATGCGCAAGCGAAGCCGTCAATCCAAAAAGAACAAGGAAAAGAAGAGTACGAAGTAATTAGTGAAGAATCATCGTGCGCTCAGAGACTTTTTCATCGTATTTGTTGATGAAATTGTCAATTTTCGAAGCGTCTAACTTTCCGTCTGTAGTGAGCAACTCTTGTTCCAATAACCAAACGATTAACGATTTGTTCCAGTAGGGACGGGTGTACTCCATCGATTTATCTTCTCCAGAAAACACCAAACGGTAATAATTGTCATCTCTTGTTTCTGCATCACCAGAATAGAAAATTGCCGTAAATAGCTCTTCTTTTGTGTTCAAGGTATAGACAACTATTTCGGTTCCGTGCGTTCGCTTCGCATAGCTAAAAGCAGCTTCACCATCTACATAGATGACGTCGTTTTTCAGTTTTACCTTTTGAGCGTAGGCAGAAGGAAGGGTGAAAAGAAGTAAAAGGGTGAATAGGATTTTGATATTCATGGTGTTTTTGTGATAAAGATAAAAGATGTTTCGGAAAACACACCGCTACAATCGAAACTCCGTTTCATCATCACCTCGATCAAAAATATGCGGATAATGCTCTTTGATGTTCTGTTTCATGAACTCTAAAGGAACATCTTCGAAATGACCGTAGTCGTCGGTGTATTCCATGAATTGATTGCCTGCTCCATCAAATTGTTGCAAAAAGGAGTCATTTTCACCGTCAAAATCAACAGGAGGAACACAAAGTCGTTCACACAGCGATGCGTTAAAGGCGGGAGATGCTTTCAACCATTTTCCATCCAGCTGAAGGTTAATCATTCCATGTGGAGTGAGTTCATTCGAACCAAATTTTTCCGTTAATCGTTCCACGGCAATGTGGTTTTTTACTTTACCTAAATGAAGTCGTGCCGGAATACCGACACCGCGTAAAGCAGCGATCAGCAAAATAGATTTCTCCACACAATTCCCCGTAGGTTTATTGGCTATAACGCTGGCTCTATAGTTTTCGGGAGTTAAACTGATGTCGTATGGATCATATTTCCAATCGTCACGCACTTTTGTATATAGGGCGATCGCCTTTTCTTTATCCGACAGTTCTTCCTTATTGAAGGGAGCAATGAGTGCTTGAATCGAAGGATCTTCAAAATCAAAGAAGAAGGATGTATTGAGATAGTCCATGTCCATGTAAAGATACAAAATAGCCAAAACAATTATGCAGGCATAAGACATTTAAAAAGAAAGAAATATAACACGTTAAAAATTAACCACATAGAGACATAGGTCATAAATGGACAAGCTAACACATTTTCCACACACATCTCGAAATAATTGTGAAACTAATCCCTAAGATTTAACAGAACAATAGGACTCAACCTCTATGAAAGCCTATGTTTCTATGTGGTAAAAAACAGGAACGACAAACTGAATGAAAAAGCTAATGCATTGGACAACACACTTTCACACACATCTCGAAACAACAATGTCAATCAACCTCTATGAAAGCCCATGTCTCTATGTGGTAAAAAAAAACTCACGTAATCGCCTTCAACCAATCGTCATTGGCAGAAACCATTTTTCGGTTTTTCGTATCAAACAAGCCAAACTTGAAAGTAGCTTCTGAACAGACATTTCCTTTGCTATCGACCATCCACTGTTTGATAGTTCCAATTTTAGAGTCGTAGTTCGTTGTTTGCGAA
>JBFHGY010000562.1:0-2857 GCA_041582905.1 Crocinitomicaceae bacterium
ATCAATAAATCAGTGTTTTCCATTTCAAACAACGGATTCTTGATCCCGGCATATCCCGCACTTAAACTTCTCTTGATGACCACCACCTTTTTTGCCTTGTATGTTTGCACAATAGGCATTCCGTGGATAGTTGAGCTTTCGTCGTTCTCTGCGGAAATGTTCACCACGTCATTAGCACCAATGACGAGGCACAAGTCAGCTTCTTCTAAGTATTCATTCCCGTTCTCTAAATCCAGAATATCTGAATACTCGATTCCTGCTTCCGCTAGTAGAACATTCATGTGACCGGGCATTCTTCCTGCAACAGGGTGAATGACAAATTTCAGCTCGATGTCGGCTTGTTTTAGCTTGTTTTTAAGCTCTCGACAAGCCTTTTGTGCTTTTGCTACAGCCAATCCAAAACCAGGAACAATCACTACCTTTTTTGTGAGCACCAAGTCAGTTGCCACTTTCGTTGAAGTCGTTTCCTTGATCTCTTCGTATCCTTGCGATTCCGCTCCACCGGCAAAAAAATGAGTTGATCCCACGAGTACCTTTTGAAGCGTTGTATTCATGGCTTTACACATTTGAAATGTAAGAATCACTCCAGTTGCTGTCACAAAAACTCCCGCTAGAATCATGATTGTACTACCGAAGTACACTCCAGCAATAGCTGTCAACGCCCCTGTGAAACCGTTCAAAACAGAAATCAATATGGGCATATCTCCCCCTCCTATTGAACTGGCAAAAAAAACTCCATTCAATAGACTCAAGACAACCAAACTTAACAGTGTTGGAATGAATAGCTCTGCATCGATATGTGTTAGCAGTAATCCGATAATCAGCATAGAAATGGCTAAGGTGAAAACCGTCAGCGATCGATTGTTGGGAATGCGCATTTTGTACTTTCCTCCAAGCTTTAAAAATGCAATGTAACTTCCAGAAAAGGTCATAAAACCGAGAAATACGGAGATCGATAGAATGAGTGTGCTCATCATATCCCCCGAGCTTTCTTCGGTATATAGACCTACTATCCCAATTAATCCTGCTGCGGCTCCACCAAAGCCATTAAATAAGGATACGAGCTCGGGCATTTTTGTCAATTCGAATTTGTAGGACACTTGTCGTCCTATCACCGTTCCAATTACAACGATTGCGAGTATGACTCCGATCCCCAACCAAGGAACTTCAACATGCGTAGCGCTTTGAACCAAAATGGTACTCGCTAAGGCTAAAATCATCCCAAGAACTAACAGACGGTTTCCTCGTGCTGCTTTATCAGGTGATCCAAGCATCATCATCCCGACAATGAATGAAAATGCAGCTGCCAAAATTCCTATATTTCCTCCTAAAATCATGCTTTCCGTTTCTTTTGATTAAACATTTTGAGCATTCGGTGCGTCACAAAGAAGCCACCTGAAACATTAATGGTTCCGATGAATACTCCGAGAGCCGAAATAATGGTGCTCATGTTGAAATGTATGGGCTCGTGCATGAGTTGAATGGCTCCTCCAATAATGATAATTCCACTGATGGCATTCGCACCAGACATGAGAGGTGTATGTAATACGGCTGGAACATTTTTGATGATCACAATTCCTATGAGAATACATAGAAGAATAACATAAGCTCCATCCAAAGGTGTTAGTATAAATGTATCCAGCATCTTAGTATGTATTTATTTCGGCGATTACCCGTTCGTTGACCACTTTTCCATTTGCAGTAATCCGAGTTCCATCAAGAATTTCGTCCGGTGTTTCCATCTGATTTTTAGACATCAGGTATTTAACAAATGTGAAATAGTTATTTCCTAATAAGATAGAAGTGGATGTAGCCACCGTGTTAAAAACTGAAGAATTACCAATAATTAGTACGTTTTCTAATTGATGTTCTTTCTGGTTCTCTGTGTAAGCACAATTCCCTCCTGTGTCAGCCGCGAGATCCACAATCACACTCCCCAACTGCATGTCATCCACCATTTTTTTGGTGATCAATTTTGGGGCAGGTTTCCCGGGTATACGTGCTGTTGTGATAATCAAATTGGCTTCTTTAGAAAACGTAGCAATCGATTCTTGAACTTTTGTTGTGAAGTCTTCATCTTGTTCAATGGCGTAACCTCCACTTGCCTCATCTTCTTTCGCTCCTACAATCTCAATGAACGATGCGCCGAGACTTTCCACTTCCGATTTCGTTTGTTTTCGCACATCAAAAGCGTGCACAATCGCCCCTAGCCTTTTTGCTGTCGCAATAGCCTGCAATCCAGCCACACCGGCTCCTAGCACTAACACTTTTGCAGGTTGAAGTGTTCCTCCTGCACTCGACATCATTGGTGCAATTGTGCCGAGTTTATTCAAGCCGTACAACACCGCTTGGTATCCTGACATTGCGGCCATACTTGACAACACATCCATGGATTGTGCTTTCGTAGTACGAGGAAGAAGTGTCAATGAATACAAGTCAACCAAAGGATCTTGAAATGAAAGAATACGAGAGTAATCATCGAGAATGTTGTGGCTTCCAATTACCACTTTTCTCTTTTTGTTTCCACTCAGATCTACGGTTGCGGAATGAGTCAATAGAATATCGGCATCATTGACAAGCTGTTCTCGGTCTGAAATGATGGTCGCTCCTGCCATTGCATAGGCTTCATCACTGAACCCAGCTTGATGCCCTGCCTCGGTTTCCACCATGACTGTGCAGAGTTCTTTCAGTTTTTCGACATTGAATGGAGTAAGCGTAACCACGCTCACTCCATTACTTTCTTTGAGTATACCTATCGTTTTCATCATTACGGGAAAACTCCTCTTTCTTTATAGGTTAACTCTAAGCGTTGTAAGGCAACAATATACGCTCCAACTCTCCAACTCACTCCATATTG
>JBFHGY010000563.1:0-2832 GCA_041582905.1 Crocinitomicaceae bacterium
CAACTATTTTTTAATGTACTTAAAGGATTTACCTGGATAGACAGCTGTTTGCCCTAATTCTTCCTCGATACGTAATAGTTGATTGTATTTCGACATACGGTCACTTCGAGAAGCTGATCCCGTTTTGATCTGTCCACAGTTGAGTGCAACCGCCAAATCAGCAATTGTATTGTCTTCCGTTTCTCCACTTCTATGACTCATAACCGAAGTATATCCATTGCGCGTTGCCATTTGAACCGCTTCAATGGTTTCCGTTAATGTTCCAATTTGGTTTACTTTGATCAAAATAGAGTTGGCCGTATTTTCCTCGATTCCTCTGGCAAGTCGTTTTGTATTCGTAACGAATAAATCATCTCCTACCAATTGAACTTTATCTCCAAGTTCTTTTGTTGCCAAGTTCCATCCATTCCAATCGTCTTCAGCCAAACCGTCTTCAATTGAAACAATCGGATATTTCTCTACCCACTCTTTCCAGAATGCTACCTTCTGCTCAGATGTCATTTGAACACCTGTAGATTCGAAGCTATACAATCCCGTTTCAGCGTTGTAGTATTCTGATGCAGCCGCATCCAAAGCGATCCATACATCCTCGCCTGGTGTAAACCCAGCCAATTTAATTGCCTCGATTACTACCTCAATCGCCTCTTCGTTTGATCCAAGATTTGGTGCAAATCCACCTTCATCTCCAACATTTGTAGACATTCCTCGTCCTTTCAATACACTTTTCAGGTGGTGGAAAATTTCCGTTCCCCAGCGCAATCCTTCCGAGAAAGAATCCGCTCCGAAAGGCATTACCATGAACTCTTGGATATCAATTTTATTGTCAGCGTGTGAACCTCCATTTAGGATATTCATCATCGGGACTGGCATTGTTACAGCACCAACTCCACCCACATATTTAAATAGACTCAAACCTGTTTCATCTGCCGCTGCACGCGCCACTGCCAGCGAAACGCCCAAAATTGCATTTGCTCCGAGGTTTGATTTATTCTCCGTTCCGTCTAACTCCAACAGTTTGGCATCGATCGATTTTTGATCGCATACATCAAAACCTTTAAGCTCTTTGTCGATAATTGAATTGACGTTACCTACCGCTTTCAATACACCTTTACCTAGGTAAAAATCATTGTTACCGTCGCGCAATTCCACTGCTTCGTGAACACCTGTAGATGCTCCAGATGGAACCGCTGCTCTACCAATGGCTCCTGTTGTAGTGATTACATCTACTTCAACCGTAGGATTCCCTCTTGAATCTAAAATTTGGCGACCAATAATTTTTTCGATATAGCTCATGCTTTGTGATTTTTGATGTTGTCAATAAATTGATCAAACAGGTAACGTGAATCGTGTGGACCTGCAGACGCTTCTGGGTGGTATTGCACCGAGAAAACCGGTTTACCCACCAATTCTATTCCGGCAACGGTATTATCATTCAAATGAACATGTGTCATTTCAATACCGCTATTTGTATCAATACTTTCTTTCGAAATTACGAACCCGTGATTCTGTGAAGTAATTTCACCTTTACCTGTTTTCAAGTTCTTGATCGGGTGATTGATTCCACGATGTCCGTTAAACATTTTTTCCGTTTCAAGACCTTGGCTCAATCCTAAGATTTGATGTCCCAGACAGATTCCGAAAACTGGCTTGTTCTGTTTTACGATTTCATTTACCAATTCAATCGACTTTGGCATTGCTGAAGGGTCACCAGGACCATTAGACAACATGTATCCATCAGGATTGAAACTATTCAAATCTTCAATTGTTGAATCGAGTGGGAAAACCTTTACGTGGCATCCTCTTTCCACGAGGCATCGTACGATATTCTTCTTCACTCCGAAATCGATCAAAGAAACTTTGTACAATGGATTTTCAGGTTTTTCTTCGTACGCTTCTTTCGTTGCTACTTTGGAAGAAAGCTCCAAGCCTTCCATAGAGGGTACGGTTGCCAATTTTGCTTTCAACTCTTCGACATCCAATGTCTCAGAAGATATGATAGCGTTCATTGCTCCTTTGTTGCGAATATGACGAACGAGTGCTCGCGTATCTACGTCAGCAATTCCAACTTTATCATTGTCGATCATGTAATCCTGGAGCGATTTCATTCCAGAAGGACGAGAATATCCATCTGAAAACTTTTTAATCACCATACCTGCGATTTTCATTCCGTCGGACTCTACTTCGTCAGCATGAACACCGTAGTTACCGATATGTGCTGTGTTCATCACTAGGATTTGACCGAAATACGAAGGATCCGTAAATACCTCTTGGTATCCCGTCATTCCCGTATTAAAAGCAATTTCTCCTGTTGTTGTTCCGATTTTTCCGATGGCTATTCCATCGAATGAAGTTCCATCTTCTAGTAAAAGTACCGCTGGTTGCTTTTCCGCCATTTCCTGAAATTTTCTGCAAAGTTAGGGCTTTACATTTGATTAACAAGAACGTTTTAGTAGGAAGATGTTAACATTTGGAATGGCTGCGCCTTTTGGCTGGTTTAGTTCGACTGGCTCATTGCGAGGGATTAAGAGCTCACTACGTTGAAAGACGAAAGAGTTTGAAACATTAGATGCAAGACTCGAGGATAAAATACTGAAGGATTTCAACGTTTGATGTGATGCGTGTTTGGATTCATTGGATAGTCCTAGACTTCGATTATTCCATTGAGCACGGGGTTCGAGAGCCTCACCCCTCCAGTTTATTCCAATCAAGAACAGAGGGGTGAGGCTCTCGAACCCCGTGCTCAGTGGAATAATCGAAGTCTAGGACTATCCAATGAATCCAAACACGCATCACATCAAACGTTGAAATCCTTCAGTATTTTATCCTCGAGTC
>JBFHGY010000564.1:0-2832 GCA_041582905.1 Crocinitomicaceae bacterium
ACAATGCGAACGTTTTCGTCTTCCGAGATTTTCTTTCTCAATTTTGAGATGAAGACATCCAGTGTACGCCCTACGTAATCGCCTTCGTCTCCCCAAACAACCTTGAGGATTTCGTCTCTTTCCAAGGTATTGTTAACGGAAGAGTATAGCAATTTAAGCAAGTCTGTTTCCTTACTGGTTAAGTCGACATGATTGTTGTTCAAGAACAACTTCATATTGCGTTCATCGAATCGATAACGACCGATTTGAACCGTTTCTGTGGGTAAAACCTCTTCTGGTTGATTTCTTCTCTTCCACCACACGATTCCTGCGATTATCAGAATTAAGCCAACTACGATCCAAACCAAGGTCAATGAACCATTTGATTCCTTCGTTGCTACATTTTGATGTTCTAGGTTTGATACAATAATATTCTCTTCAGCGAAGGGTTCGAGAATGGTGAACTGAAGTTTATATGATGCTTTATCGTAATAGCGTGCGTTACACGGAACGATGGAAGAAGAATCTGTACTAATTTCACTGCTGTACACTACCTCATCCGATTCCATATTGATTACTTCGACGCGATACTTGCTGGCAATTTTTGCCGCTTCCGCCAGGCTATCCACTGTCCCCATCAGTCGATTCGGTGTGAAATCAAACGCTGAAGCAAATTGAACAGAATAGGTTCCATTCGAATACTCGATCGGTTGAACACGTGAGGAACTATCTCCTGCATCCAGAAGAATTTGGTGCCCGATCATCCTTAGGGCTACTTCTACATGTCCTCTCTCATTCTGCGCAGACACTGTTAACGACAGAAGTGAAAGCACACAGGAAATAATTACAACTTTGGTCCGAATAAAAAGCATAGTGTAAATCTATTTCGAATGAGTTAAAAAGAGAAGTATATTTTGGACTATTTACACTTTTTTACAAACGAAATGCCTCTCGAAACAGGTATCAAGAGGCATTTTCAATTTTTTCGTGTTTCCTAATCTCGTAAGAAACTATATCCAACGGAGAACATAAACATTCCTTGTTTTACGACACCATCCCATTCACTGTTTGCTACATCATCCAAATCTACTTTGTTCGATGGCATAGCAAAAGCTTGATAACGTGCATCCAATGTCAATCCAAAACCAAATCGATACGAAACCCCAGCATTTAGTCCCAACTGAACTGGACGAAAGTAATCTTTTAAATCTTCCGATTTGTACGATTCTTCTTCCTGTAAAACGGTTGTTTGATCGTGTGCATCTACACGTGTTGTTCGTTGTACACTTCCGCTTGATCCCATTAACAAATGAACAGACGGTCCAGCATAAAACAACAGGTATTTGCTGTCTCCATATCGTCCTTTTCGCATGTTCAATCCATATTTGATTGACATAGGTATATCCAAATAATGATTGGAATAGAACGAATATGTTTCTTGCTTGGTTGTTATACTACTCTCTGTTGTAGAACTTGAAATGGCGTTCCATCTTCTGCTTGAAATGAGCAACTCACCCGCCAAAAACAAATTATCCATTGGCGTGTAGCTGTAGTATGCTCCGAGATGATATCCTCCTCCATTCGTTTCGAATTCCGTTTCTGAACCTTCATAATTCGTCATGAGGTAATTGTATCCCGCTTTTGCACCGATTTCGTGCTGCCCGAAACTTGTTGCAGCCATCAATGTGACTGCTACTAATGCGATTACTTTCTTCATGTCAATTATTTTGAGAATGTATTAATCAACTTGAAGGTTCCATCACCGTTTGATTGGAAAATCATCAAAGCAAAAGAAACATTATTCAGATCCCAGCTTGCATCGACATCCACTTCGAATTCTAGATTCACTGTGTGTCCTGCTTTTACTTGTCCATCAGCTACGGTATACCCTTCGAAATCTGCTTGCGCAACAGTTGTCGGCTTAGCGATATCAATCGCTACCTTTTTATGCTCCGTACTATTTCCATCTGGGTGTCCGTTCTGATACGCCACAATTCCATCCAACACCAAATAAGGAGCAATCGTAAACACTCCCGTGATATCCTTAAAGAACTTAGTGGTTGTATTCAGAATGATTTTATCTCCCTCGAATTTCATTTCGTAGTTCGAGTTCGCAATCACTCCTTGCTCTTCCATTAATTGTTCTGCTTCACCCACGCTGAGGGAAGCGTCCAAATTGTTGTGGAAAGTAGGTGTGGCATTCGGAATCTCGAAGGTATTCTGCATAAAATCATAAATCGCTTGATTTCCATATCCGCCTAAGTTCCCCATCGTGAATGCGATGTGCACATGTTCCGGTGTATTGCTGATCAAACTATTGAAATTATCGAATCCCCATCCTCCGCAGGGTCCGCAACCTGTCCAAGTATGTTTCGCTACAAGTACCGAGTTCTTTTCTTCAACATTGAGTGTTGCTGTTGGTTCTTCAACCGATTCCTTTTTACATGCCGCCAGCGCGAATACAGACATCAGTGATAACAGTAGGATATTACGTTTCATAGTATTAAGTGGTATTTCTTCTTTATTACGTTCAGTTCAATGACGCAAAAGATCATCGATTAGTTGCTCCATGAAGATACTAAACACCTATACAATCCGCAGAAATTCAAGACATTCCTCTTAAGTCAAGCGTTCAACTTGGGCATGAGAGATCTCTATAAATTCTGTAAATCCTGCTGTCGCATGGCGATAAATGCTTTCAACACTCTCGATCCAACATCCGGAATATCCACTCGCACTAGATAGATCCCTGAGGAAATTGGAATTCCAGCATGGTTAATCAGCAACCAATCTTGGTACGTATTTGGACTGTCTTTTTTGAAGTCTTTTACCAATTTCCCTTGCATATTGTAG
>JBFHGY010000565.1:0-2830 GCA_041582905.1 Crocinitomicaceae bacterium
CGTTTCTCCTGTGCGTTTGAAGTTCTTTCCTCCGTCTTCCGTATGATGAAGCCACGTATTCATAGAAAAAACTTTGTCCTTGTCAGTCAAGTCGCAAACGATCTCTTGATAATAGTTTCCACTTGTTTTGTAATCCGACATTTTTTTCCAGTTCTCACCTTTATTCGTCGAACGGTAGAATCCGCCTTTATCATCTCTCGCTTCAATAATGGCGTATACGTAATTGGGATCAACAGGGGACACAGCAATTCCGATTCTTCCCATTTTTCCTTCAGGAAGTCCTTGATTAATCGTTTTCCATGTTTCACCACCATCCGTTGATTTATACAGTCCAGATTCGGGGCCGCCACCAATGTATGTCCATTCGCGTCGTCTTCTCTGATGAGCCGAAGCGTATAAGGTGTTCGGATCATTCGGATCGATTGCTATTTCGGCAATTCCTGTGTGCTCTGAAATTTCGAGGGTTCGTTTCCACGTTTCTCCTCCGTCGGTTGTTTTGTAAACACCGCGCTCACCACCTTTGCTCCAAACGGGACCGTAAGCGGCTACCCAAACGATATTTTCATCCGTAGGATGAACAATAATTTTTCCAATGTGCTCGGATGTTTTCAACCCCATATTTTTGAAGGTCTTTCCTCCGTCAAGCGATTTATAAACACCATCACCATACGCTACAGAACGTTGGTTGTTGTTCTCTCCTGATCCAACCCAAACAGTATTCGGATTGCTTGGAGCTAAAGTCACGCATCCAATTGAGTAGGAAGCCTGATTGTCAAAAATTGGATTGAACGTCGTTCCGTGATTGGTTGTTTTCCAAACGCCTCCTGAAGCGGCTGCCACATACCAAACATTTTGATTTCGTGGATCAACGGCAATGTCGGCAATTCTTCCAGAGGTGAGGGCAGGCCCTACCAATCGAAAAGATAATCCAGCAACAGTCGAGGATTCGATGCCTGAGGTTTCTTCCTTGTTGTCCTTCTTCCGCTGTGCATACAACATAGAAGTAGAAAGGAATAATAAACAAATGAGAGAGAGATGTTTCATATTGTAGTTTTTAGAGCTCCCAAAATACTGATTATTGGACAATCGAAGGGGAATTTTGTGATGAGCGGAAAATTAATTTATACAAGTTTCAGAAATTATTGAAAGTTTTATATATATTTGAAATATGAAATTTACAGAAGCACAACAGGAATTCATTCAACTCTGGGGCAATTTTGGTTCTCAGTGGGGAATAAACAAGACAATGGCGCAGATTCATGCCTTGCTTTTAACAAGCGAACATGCGCTAAGTACAGATGAGATTATGGAATCATTGGAGATTTCAAGAGGTGGTGTGAATACAAATATTCGTGAGTTGATCGTTTGGAACCTCGTTTATAAGTCGGGAAAGCCAGGTGATCGAAAGGAGTTTTTCGCAGCAGAGAAGGATATCTGGGAAGTAGCGAAACGTATCACGCGCGAACGTCAGCGAAGAGAAATTGAGCCATTGATGCATCACTTGAATCGATTGAAGAATGTGGATGAAGCAGATCGCCAATCATTGGATTTCGTGAAAACAGTTACGGATATCGAGCGATTAGTTGGAAAGATGAACAAAGCTTCGGAAACAATTATGAAAATGGAGGAGAATGCCTTCTTCGGAAGTATCATTCGATTGCTTAAGTAGAAAAAGCGCTAGAGAATAGTCATAAACAAAAGGATAAGTCATGGAAGTTAAAGCTCAATATTTACTGTACGATGAAAATTGTCCTTTGTGTGTGTGGTACACGCGTTTGTTTGTGAAGTTTGGGTTCATTCAGAACGAAACGAGAATTTCGTATCAAAAAGCCATTCAAACAGAATCGTTTTCTTTCGATGAAGAACGGGCAAAGTCTGAAATCGCGTTGGTCACCGAAGGTGAAAGTACCACCTATGGTGTCGACAGTATGTTGAAGGTGATGGGAAGTCGTTGGTCCTTGGTACGAGAAATCGGTCATTTCTTACCCATTTATTGGATGCTTCAAATGCTCTATCGGTTTATCAGTTTCAATCGAAAAATCATTGCGCCAACGGTATGCAAGGACAATTGTTCATGTACGCCGAAATTCCATCCTTTCTGGAGAGCAACATTTATTGTCTTTTGTGGAGTGATGACATATTGGTTAGTTGGCAATTACTTCAATTCTGAATTGTCGAGCTATTTGAATAATGATCATTTCTCTCATGAATTTACCTTGTTTGTAGTGCAGTTGTTGTTTCAAGCGGTTGTGTTCAAGGCCTTGAAACAGCACGATGTTTACACGTACCTAGGACATCTGTCGTTCATTAGTTTGCTCGGAGCACTTGCTCTCGGAGGCTCACAGATGATTTTATCTACGATGTCTTCTTTTGGCTTGGAAACAGCTTTGCTTTCTCCTGTCATTTTTGGAGTGGTCGTTGCTTTGATGCTTGTGGAACACATCCGAAGAGTAAAGCTTTTGGGACTGAGTTCATGGCTCACGGTGTCCTTGTTGATCTTCCGCATGCTTATTTACCCAATCGTTTTTACGCTTTAGCATGGAAAAAATTGTCATAACCGCAGCCAATGGATTTCTCGGAGCAAGTCTTTGTAATTACTTTTCATCGAAGTACGAAGTGATTGCCTTGGTGAGAAACATCTTACCGAATGAGGAAAACATCACTTATGTTGAATGGGACGGGAAAACGCTAGGAGATTGGAAAGATCAATTGGATGGCGCACATGCGTTGATCAATCTAGCGGGAAAATCTGTGGATTGCCGTTATCATGAGGAAAATAAGCGCTTGATCTTACAGAGTCGATTGGAGAGTACACGTGTGCTCGGGGAAG
>JBFHGY010000566.1:0-2827 GCA_041582905.1 Crocinitomicaceae bacterium
CGCGATGGCGTTGATTGCCTTCGGAATTATTCTTTACATCGGATTAAAAACGGACATTCTCAGAGAAAGTGTTCCTAAACTTCAATTGAAAGAACGCATGTTCAGTTTGGGGCGGTTTCAGTTGTGGATATGGACATTAGTCATTTGTCCGCTCTTTCTTCTCTACTGGGGATTTAATCCTTCTCACGCAATTGATTTGAATTCAACAGCGGTCATCCTTCTCGGAATCCCTGCAGGCGTCGCGGTAACTTCGGGTGTAATTAGCAGCAGTCAATCTGCTAGTTTAACAGAAGAAGATCACGCCCGATCAGAGGCTGTAGCGGAGAATCCACAGTTGAAAACGCAAGCACATGAAGATTTGGTGAGAGCAGCAGCTGATCCAAGCGCAACAACAACAAAGGCAGCAGCTCCGACAACACCAGCAACTCCCGCTCCAACGGTATTAAAGATGCACCAAAAAACAAAGTCCTTCTTTATTGATTTAATTTCGGATGATTCAGGACAACTTTCCATTGGTCGATTGCAACAATTGATTTTCACCATGGCATTTCTTGCGATTTACCTCACCACCTTCTTTGGTGCTGAAATGAAATCGTTACCCATTTTTGGAACAGAAGTTTTCACCTTGATGGGAATTTCATCGGGTACGTATTTGGTTGCGAAAGGAATGAACAAATAGGTTCTTCTCTAAATTTTATCGTTTATTTGTCGTGATAAATCCAGCGTACGGAAATACGTTGACTTATCGTTTCCATTTGAGTGGAATCAATTTGACAAATGAAAAAACGCGTTCGATACATTTTATTTCTAGTGCTCGTTACTCCCATTTGTTTGGAGTTGGCCTTGCGCATTGTTGGATACACCGCTTATCAACAAACCGAATACAGCATTGTAAGCAAGCCGAGCATGTGTTTGGAAGCATCTTCCGAGCTCGGTTTTTCGTTGGGAGAAGGTGTTTTTTCTGTTAGCATGAATGGCGCTTCTGAATACACTGCGACACACGTAAACGGTCAACGGATTACAGGAAACACGGTTAAAGCTGATTCTCTACCCGATGTATTTGTGATGGGGTGTTCGTTCACGTATGGGATGGGCGTTTCCGATTCGCTTTCCTTTCCGTATCAGCTTCAGCAGGCATTTCCACATCTCGACATCCAAAATTTTGGTGTCCCTGGATTTGGTTCGGTACAATCCTATTTGCAGTTGAAGCAAGAGATTGAAGCAGGATCGATTCCTGAAATGGTCGTGGTAAATTTCTGCGACTTCCATCACGAACGAAACTCACTCACTCCTCGATATAGAAACAGCCTTATACTCGGATATCAACGCTCCAATGACGCGGCCAGCGAAGCACTCAAAAAAAGTAGCTTCCCCTACATCGAGCAAGGAAAGCTAAAAACTGTTGAGTACGATTTACTCTATTCGAATTGGCCAGGTCGAGAAACCTTTGCCACCGTGCACTATTTTCAAAGTATGATTGACAATTCAAAAGAATCTGACATAGACTTAGAAGAAAATAGTCTTTTTGTTTTCCGAAAGATCAAATCGCTGTGTGATGAACATCACATCCAATTGCTGGTGACAGGACTCACGAAGAGTTCCGAAACTCAGCACTTTTTGAAGCAACTTCAATCCGAAGGAATTCAGACCAAGGATATCTCGCTCAATCTGAATAACAAGCAGTACAACCAACT
Source organism: Crocinitomicaceae bacterium (assembly GCA_041582905.1). Taxonomy (GTDB): domain Bacteria; phylum Bacteroidota; class Bacteroidia; order Flavobacteriales_D; family Crocinitomicaceae; genus UBA4466. The sequence goes on from JBFHGY010000566.1 coordinate 1,695, forward strand.
TCCCTACGACTCACATCCGAACGAGCGAGCTCATACTTTGTTTGCCAATCGACTGATTCCAACTTTATCCGAATGGATTAGTCTCCAATCCCCTGCCAATTGATATACCAACCATCTGTTGATGCATCTACTGGAGAGAGTGCTGTTCCATCTCTACGCTGAACATATAAGATAAATCCTGTTGCTGTTGGACTATAAATCGCACTGGTTCCTGTCAGTTGGAAGTGATTTCCTAATCCACCAACGCTCGTAAAATACATTGGAGTCGAACTAAACGCACAACCTGAAGTATTCACTGTGATAGAAATTGACGTCGCAGAATACGCTACCCATCCTGCACCAGGAGATGTTGTTCCTACACACATGTTCGTTCTCGCTCCCGTCTCAACTTTTACAGGCTTTGGAACCGTAACCGTTCCTCCTCCATTGCTCAAGCTAATTTGCTCTCCTGTAATCGACAATGATTGTAGCTCATTCGTTGTACTTCCATCTACTTCTGTCGTGAGATAACCGTTATTCGCTACATAGGCATCGACTTCAGCTTCTGTTAATTGCGGACTCACTCCCGAAAGATCAATCGTATTTCCTCCTGAAATCGTCAAATTACTTCCTGTAAGCGAAAGCGATTGAATTTCATTCGTTGGATCGGCATCCGCGTCATCAGGACTCGTAATAAATCCTGAATCATTTGTGAGCTCAGAAGTCATCGTTGGAATCGTTGGCTGATTGATCAAATCGTTATAATCACCACTAAACGAACTCCCTGTGGACTTTGCATAAAGTGCATAAGGTACACTCATCAATTGTTGTGTGCCGAGCACGGAATAGTTCGTTCCTCCAGCCACATCTGCTGCCACTTCAATATAATACGGTCCCATCGACCAATCTACGTTCGCAAATGATCCACTAATTACTGTTCCTTCTCCAAATACGACATTGACCAAGCCAAAATCATTGGAAAAAGTGGAGAATGATTCTTCATAAACCGCCGGTCCTGTACTTGAAGTTTGCAACAAAGAAAGTTTCAATCCAACAGGTGAATTGGTGATCGTTGCTCCCAAGGCATCTCTCACAACCGCTTGATAATTGATTCCTTCAGGAGATTGAGCAAACGAATTCGTTGCTAGCGCAAC
>JBFHGY010000567.1:0-2815 GCA_041582905.1 Crocinitomicaceae bacterium
GCAACAGGAATTGGAGGTGGATTTTTGATTACCTCTTCTCCGATCATCCGAAATTGTAAAATCACTGGCAACAACGCGAGCAATGGAGGTGGAATGGCCATCAACCACTCAAGTGGAACAGCAACTCCTGCCATTTTACACTGTAACTTCGAAAATAACTCTGGAAGCGTAGCGGCAGGAATGATCGTGAACGCATACGGAGGAACGCTCGCGCCAACCATCGCAAACTGCGAATTCAATGGAAACTCAGGATTAAATGGAGGCGCATGGGCGTTTTATGCCTACAACGGTGGAGCTAACTGCCAACCAACTGTGTACAACTGTAAAGTATGGAACAATAGTGCTCAACTCGGAGCGATTATGTTACTCCGCGACGCTGAAGCAATAATTACAAACTGTTCATTTGGAAACAACGTTGGGTCGCAAGGTAAATTCTACAACGGATATGCTGGAACACGTACCTCAACGATCGAAAACTCTATTCTGTGGAATCCAGGTGGAGGATTGGAAATTCAAAATGTCGTGGGAACACCGTACATCGTGAATAACTGTATCGTTCGCGGTGGATATGCGACAGGAACGAACATCACCACTACCGATCCCATGTACATCAATGCAGCAACGGGTGACTTACGATTGAGCGCTGGATCGCCTGCCATCGACAATGGAATCAACAGTTTGATGCACGTAGACGCTTTCGACATCGACTTAGATGGAAATGCTACAGAAGTAGTAGACATCGATTTGGACGGAACACTTCGTGTCCAAAGCACAAGTATTGACCTCGGAGCGTACGAATTTGGAGGAAGTGTAGACAACGAAGAAATCGAAGACATCGCTTCAACAAAAGTATATCCGAATCCATTTAGCGCAGGCACACACTTGACGATTGAACGCTCCAGCGACGAAGAAACACAGGTACTCGTTATCAATTCAATGGGACAAATGGTTTATTCTGAGCTCATCACTGGAATCACATCAACCGTTGATACCTCTGATTGGGAAGCAGGTATGTACATCATTCGCATTGGAAAAGAAACAATGAAAGTTGTAAAAACAAATTAATTTTTGCCTAAACCACAAATCACAGGAAGGCTCGCAGGCATTTTGTCTGCGGGCTTTTTTTATTTTTATGGAAAATGACTTAATACATCATCTTCCTTGAAAAGTATGAAACACCCTATCCTATTTTTGCTTCTTGTTCTCTCTTCACATACCTGGAGTCAAAAAGGATTTGATGTCATCCGCAAAGCTGAACGAAAAATAGAAAGAGGTAACTACACAAGAGCCCTCCATCTCTTGGAAAAAGCGGAGAAAATGAATTACGGATTTTGCGGCAATGCATGGATCGAAGCAGAGGAATCTATTCTCATGAATAAGGCTAAAATTTACTCAAAAACAGGTGATAATCTACAGGCAGCAAACACGCTGAATGAGCTTTCGTTTGAGATGTATCATCCACAAAATGTGGACTCCTTAAAAACTGTTTACTACGTAAATGAATTTGGTAAAGAGCGTGTCAAACATGAAATTGATTCCTGTATTGCCATTCTTTCCTGGAAAGAGGTAGATAGTATGATCCTTCTGGAAGATATGACCATACAATTGCATGTCAGCTTTTTGGAAAAGCCATTTAACATTTCATTTTGGACCTATCAAGGCGCGCGTTATGCATCTCAAAAGAAGCAAGATGATTCCCCAATTGATGATCCCAATGAACGCTTAAGAACAGCTCTCCGTGAACGTCCGTTCTATCAGGTCTTGCGTTGATCAAGAACTACACGACAACATCGAGCAACCGACTTTATTTAATGCCCAATCCGGACGTTTCGCAAACCATTTCTCCATTTCTGGCTGCTCATCATACGGTTTCAGGAGCAATTGATACAACTCATCCACGAGACTGTAATCCTCGCGTTCAGCAGCATCAATCACCAATTGAGCCATGTAATTGCGCAATACATATTTGGGATTCACTTCGTTCATCGCTTTGACACGCTCTTCCCTACTTCGTTTTTCTTGACCGAGTCGAACCGCATAATCATGCAGCCACGACGACCACGAATCCACAAAATTGGTAAACTCCTCTTCCTCCAAATAACTGGCTTCTCGAACCACATCCAAGAAGGTATTGGGTTCCTCAAACTGACTAAGATTTCGGAAAAAGATCGTCATATCGATGGACGAACTTTCGAGGAGTTCTTTCAATTCGTCAATCAATTGCGCGTCCAAATTTGATCGCTCCGCCAAACCAATTTTCGCACACATCATCTCGAAATATTCCGCCAAATACTCCTTTTTGTAGTTGTCGAGAATGTCTTCAAGCGGCTTCGCTTCTTCGATGAGTGGAAATAAAGCATTCGCCAATTGAACCAAATTCCACAAAGCAATCGAAGCCTGACTTCCGAATCGGTAGCGCTTGTGCTGAGCATCCGTCGTATTTGGCGTCCAACCCGGATCGTAATCTTCGAGCCATCCGTAGGGTCCGTAATCAATGGTGAGTCCGAGAATGGACATGTTATCCGTATTCATCACTCCATGTACAAATCCTACTCGCTGCCAATGAACGATCATTCTTTTTGTGCGATCAACGACTTCCGCAAAGAACTGGATGTACGTTTCTTTTGAAGGTTCCCCCAAGTGCGAATAATGCTCTTTGATCACATGATTGGTTAGCTGCGTCAATCGTTCGAGATCTTGTCGAGACGTAAAAATTTCAAAGCTTCCGAAACGGACAAAGCTTGGAGAAACGCGACAGACAATTGCTCCTGGTTCATCCCGAACATCTCCACTGTACATAATGTCTCTTGGCACC
>JBFHGY010000568.1:0-2806 GCA_041582905.1 Crocinitomicaceae bacterium
TAACCGTCGTAGGTTTCTTCCTTTAACTCCCAATTTTCGTCGTAGTAAGAAATAACGATGCGTTCCTTTCGGTACACCTCTTCACGAATATCCGGAATCGAGAGACAACCTTCGTTGAACGCCCATTCTTCGCCTGATTCTTCCTCGATAATTGGATTGATGAATACCTTCTTGAATCCTTCCAGTCCTTTTGCTCGTGGATCTTCTTCATCTTCCGAATCCTCGGCGAAAGGCGAACCATCGACAACGAATAAACGGATTGATTTACCGATTTGAGGTGCAGCCAAGCCAACTCCAGACGCCTCATACATGGACTCGAACATATTCTCGATGAGTTCGTCTAGCCCTTCATAATCTTTGTCTATTTCCTCTGCTTCTCGTTTTAGTACAGGATCTCCGTACGCTACAATTGGTAAAATCATGCTCTCTATAATTGTTTCACAAAATTAGTGCTTTCCTAAGAAATTCCCACCCGAAAAGGCGATTTCAAGGTTTATTTATACAACTCTTACTGTTCCAAGAACGATTGTAAAATGATGGTTGCACTCACCTTATCTACTAACTCCTTTTGCTTTTTCTGCTTCTTTGATGCTCCAGCACTATGCATAGACGCCGACGCCATTTTGGAAGTGAATCGTTCATCCAACAATACCACTTCGCAATCAGGGAATTGCTTTTCTAAGGCTGATTTCAGCAGTCGAACATTCTCCGAAACGTGACTATCTTCATTATTCAAACGCTTCGGCATTCCAAGAACAATCGTCGAAAATTTCTCTTTCAGTTTCAGATCTATCAAAAACGTCATCAAGTTCTTCGACTCAACTGTATCCAAGCCAAAAGCAAAAATTCTACTATCATCTGAAATCGCTACTCCTGTGCGTTTCAACCCAAAATCTAGACTTATAACTTTTCCCATTGCTGCAAAGATCGGCAAAGAATCGCAATTAAGACTCGAAACACTCAATCTGATGTTTATTTTTGTGGCAGAAACAAAGAAATATGAGACAACTAATAGAAGCAGCTTGGGAGAATCGTGATTTGTTGAGCGATCCGCAAACGATTGAAGCTATTGAGCATGTAATAGAATCCATTGACAAAGGTCACCTACGCGTGGCTGAATCGCTAGAAAATGGAGATTGGCAAGTGAATGAATGGGTAAAGAAAGCCGTTGTGATGTACTTCCCTATTCGAAAAATGGAAACAATTGAAGTAGGACCATTCGAGTTCCACGATAAAATGGCGCTTAAAACGAACTACAAAGAGCTCGGAGTTCGCGTTGTACCTCACGCAGTTGCCAGATATGGTGCTTTTGTCGCTCCAGGAGTAATCATGATGCCATCTTACATTAACATTGGTGCGTATGTTGATTCAGGAACCATGGTTGACACATGGGCAACGGTTGGTTCATGCGCTCAAATTGGAAAAGATGTGCATTTGAGTGGAGGCGTTGGAATTGGCGGAGTACTTGAACCCTTGCAAGCGGCTCCAGTCATCATTGAAGATGGTGCTTTTATTGGTTCGCGTTGCATTGTTGTAGAAGGAGTTCGCGTAGGCAAAGAAGCCGTTTTGGGTGCCAATGTTGTTTTGACGAAATCAACAAAAATTATTGATGTAACGGGAGACGAGCCTAAAGAGATTCGCGGATACGTTCCTGAGCGTAGCGTTGTAATCCCTGGATCCTACACGAAAAAATTCCCAGCAGGAGAATTTCAGGTTCCATGTGCACTGATTATCGGTCAACGTAAAGCTTCAACGGATCTCAAAACTTCCTTGAACGATGCTTTGAGAGAACACAATGTTGCGGTATAAGCATCGTTTGGTTTAATCAGTTATTATTTAGAAAGAATATCTTATTGATACAAAAAGAAAAGCCTTCCCAACTAATTGAGAAGGCTTTTTTAAACTCATGTTCGTTTTAGAACTTGAACGAAAGACCAGCTGAAATCACAGGTCCACCAATTCCAAGCTCGGCGTTAATTCCGATGTTATCCGTAAAGTAATAACGCATACCTCCAGCAAATCTGAAAGAAACTGGAATCAAAGTAAGTGATGTAGATCCATCATCCACCTCTTTGTTATCCTCGAAATACTTGTATTTACGATTGTTCGTTCCTGCACCAAATCCTAAGTACACATCCAAATCTGGTGAACTTACATCAAAGTGGTAGTTGAAACGAGCTTGAATTCTGATACGTTGCATAGTAGCTCTCGCTTCGTATGTTTCTGTTTCATACGTTTGTGTAGTTGAGTTATATACAGTATCCTGAACTGTTCCCGTAAGAGAGAATCCATTAAAAATGGCATCTACTCCAACCTCAAACTGATCACCGATCATGTATCCCAAACGAATACCTGCAGGACCGTATCCTGTCACTTTTGTGTTTTCGACATCACTCGAAACTTGCTCTGTAAAGCTTTTCCCAAAGTTTGGAAACCCGTAATACGGATCGATGATAAAATTACCTTGCTCAACTCCTTGAGCGAAACTAGTACCACCTGCCATCATCAGGACTAAGATCATAAAAATCTTCTTCATAGTTGTTAATTTAAATTTGTTTTGGTCTAACTAATACCGTGCCAAAATTAACTTTTGTTTGCATTTCTGAGCTATTTATTTTTTCCTGATGTGATAAAAAAGATAGTTGTCAAGCATTGCGCAATTCTAACACCTGGAAAAAACGCATATAATTAGGAATGAATAACTTGACAAACAATCATCTAACAAATCGCTCGCGCTGCTCAGGAGACGGCATCACACAAAATCCTTTTGAAATCCGCTGTCGACGTTTTGCTACTTGATCATACA
>JBFHGY010000569.1:0-2806 GCA_041582905.1 Crocinitomicaceae bacterium
ATATATCCGCGACGAATTGACGTCCCTCGTTTACAATTGTTCCTGATTTGAGGATTGTTGACTTCATAATTTCATTCTACGCATTTTCCAAACTCCGAAAAACGCTTCTTTAAAAATTCCTGTACTCATTTTTGATTCCCCGTACACTCGATCAATAAACGTGATGGGAACTTCAGTGATTTTAAACCCGTGTTTTTTGGCAGCATACTTCATGCAAATTTGAAATGCGTAGCCTTTGAACGTAACACCGTCCAAATTGATTTTCTCTAGAACGCTGCTTCGATAACACTTGAATCCAGCCGTGGTATCTTTAATGTTGATCCACAAAATCATTCGTACGTATACACTCGCGAAGTAGGACATCAAAATACGCTTCAAAGGCCAATTCTTCACTTTTCCACCCTTCGTATAACGCGATCCAATACTGAGATCTGCGCCATCTTTATGACAGGCGTTGTACAATCGAATTAAATCGTCTGGATCATGAGAAAAGTCGCAATCCATTTCAAAAATGTAATCATAATTGTTGCGTAACGCCCATCGAAAACCGTGAATGTATGCTGTTCCCAACCCCAATTTTCCTTCGCGTTCTTCTAGATGAATTCGTCCTGGAAATTTCTCCATCATACGCTTGATAATGGAAGCCGTTTGGTCGGGTGAGTTGTCATCCACGTAGAGAACGTGAAAGTCTTTTTCCAACGACATGACCTTTTCCGTCATGCGTTCGACGTTCTCTTCTTCGTTATATGTGGGTATGATTACTACTGCGTCTGACACTTCTCTCTATTAAAGTGTCGCTAAAATAAGTATTAATCACATATCACCCTATTCCACCTTTCAATTCTTCTCTTTGTTCTATCTTTACATTAACAATTTTTGGAGGTTTTATGATCCGCATTTTATTTTGGTCCTTTCTCTTTTTTGCTTTCCCCCTTTTCGGACAAGATTCGAGAAATATTGAGCTATTGGATCATTGGGAAGACGACAACCTTGTTGTTTTTACTCACGGAATGCGTTACAATGAATGTTGGGGATTTGAGCACAATGGTAATGAATACGCCGTAGCAGGATCAACGGAAGGCACTCACTTCTTTCTCATTAGCGAGGACGATAAATTGATTCCTGTTGGATTTATCGAAGGAAACTTTGCTCACGGCTCGGTGATTCATCGCGATTTTAAATCGTATCAACATTATATATATAGTGTATGCGACGAAGGATTGAGCAGCTTACAAATTATCGACATCTCCAACCTTCCGAATTCAGTGAGTCTGGTCAAGGAAGATTCTGTCAATTTTGCCCGAGCTCACAATATTTTCATTGACACCTCTAATGCCATCATGTATGCCTGTACGGTTGCTGGATCTTCTGGAGGTACTATTTTGCCCGCCGCATCGATGCGCGTATATTCCTTGAATGATCCTTTGAACCCCAATCTTTTGTGGACTGGTCCGAACGACATCCCTGAAGTGCATGATGCCTACGTGCGAAATAACATTGCATACTTGAACTGTGGTTTTGATGGACTTCGTGTGTATGATTTTTCGAATCCAAGCTCTCCCCTTTTCATTCAAAATTTGGGATTTTATCAGGAACAAGGCTACAATCATCAAGGTTGGCTTTCACCTGATGGAACGAAGTACGTATTCGCGGATGAAACAAATGGAAAAAAGGTGAAGTTTTGCGAGGTGGAAGACAATCAAGTAACCATTCGCGGTTACTTCGGAACAAACTATGAAAAGAACAGCGTTCCACACAACATCGTTCTAAATGATCGATTCGCTTACGTCGCTTATTACAATGAAGGACTCAGAATCTACGACATGAATGAACTTCCCCCGAAAGAAATTGCTCATTTCGACACGCATCCTGAGGAAGAAGGACCATTTACGATGAATGGTGCTTGGGGCGTTTATCCAGAGCTTTCATCGGGTAGAGTATTGGTTTCAGATCGAAGAAATGGTCTGTTCTTATTTCGATTTCGAGATGATATCCTAGAAGGAACGAATGGGAATGAGCTCGTCGTCTTTTCAAATCCAAGTGCTCAGGGAAGTCCGATACAATTCAAAATTGACAATCCATCGGTAGAACAGTTTAACTATCGCATCGTTGACATGACGGGAAAAGTAATTGAAGAAAACACCGTTTTGAAGCAAAGTTATTTCACAACGACGATTCCACTTTCCGTTGGGCTGTATAACCTTCATGTTGATTATCATGATTATTTAGATGATACAATCGAGTTGCATGAGAAAATCATGGTTTACTGACTTCTTCAACTGCGTCTTTGATCAAGTCCGTTTCGTATCCTTTTGAAGATAAATAGCGATACACTTTTGCTTTTCGCTTGTAGTCGTCTTTCTCTTTTGATGAAGCCTCCCATTTTCGTTCTGTCAAATGAACGAGGTTTTTCCAATATTCATCGATGTCAATTTCCTTGAAGGCTTTTTCAATCGAGTAGTTGGAAATCATTTTTCGTTTCAACTCAGTCCGAATCTTGATTCTCCCCCATCGTTTGATCCGAACCTTTCCTGAAGTAAACGCCTCTGCATAGCGTTCCTCACTTAAAAAATTGGATGAGATTAATTCTGCCAGTAGACGATCCTGGTCTTCACGGTCAATCGACCATTGGTTCATTTTTTTGATGAGCTCATATGAACATCGCTCCTGGTAGGCGCAAAGCGCTTCTAATCGCGCTTTGGCCTCCAGTAGTGAGTATTTACGCTCCGACTTCATGTCAGAGTGTAATTTCTTCTTTCTTCTTGTTGATGAATGCGTATTGCAACAAATGATTGGCTGAATTTCC
>JBFHGY010000570.1:0-2773 GCA_041582905.1 Crocinitomicaceae bacterium
AGCAAATTACTACAACTTCACGTGTGGAATGCGTAGTGGATTGGAATCTGACATCGGGAATAACCCAGATCACATCAATGTTTACTACGTACACACAGTAGATGGATCAACAACTAGAGGACAATCGTGCACCATCGGAAGTAATTTCGCTGCGCTTGGTTCGAATGCAGGAGTAGAGCTTCTATCTCACGAAATTGGTCACAACTTGTACCTTTTCCATATTGATGCACTCACAGCCTACGGATTCAGTCAAACGAACATCATGCATTCTGCGAGTAACACACGTGAATTCTTCACTGAAGGACAAACTTTCCGCGCACATGTAGCTCCCCAATCATCGATCAATGACACCTACAATGCTCGCCCAGGAGGAATTACGAGATCTTGTTCTCCGACTTCTACAAGCACCGGTGTATACGGGTGTCCAGCGATTCAAACACGCATTTGGACAGATCAATAAAGAGTTTTAGTAAAACGTATTAAATAGAAAGAAATGAAAAGATTACACACATTATTAGGAGCCGTATTGCTTGTTGCAGCAGCTTTTAGTGCTCAGGGACAAGATAATTTATTGGAGACTTATTTGCAGAACGACTGTGAAGATCCAGTATTAGAACAAGCTATTGTTGAGAATGCCGAAAACTGGCAGGAAGACTTAATTCGAGTAGCGTTCAATGGTCCTTCTCAGGACAAAGTAAGCGCTCAAAAAGAGTATTTAAACAAACGCTATGCGATTTTAAAAGATGCCGCTCAAAACAAGGACTACGCGTGGATGACGGACGAATATCGCAAAGAACTGTTAAGTATCAGTCAAGACGAATTCGTGGGACGCGAATTGAACAGTTTTACAACGAAGTATAAAGAGCAAGCTTTACACGGTTTGGAATTACTTCGTACGAACGGACTTTTGGAAGAAACGGGAGAAATGAAGGTAGAATTGTCACCAAACCCTACGGTAGACCAACTTACAATTTCCGCGACGCTTGCTTCTGAAAGTGATTACCTCGTATCCATCATGGATTTTGCAGGAAATCAAGTGAGCAATTCAATCCAAGGACAAGGAAGTTCTGTCAATCATGAAATCTCTGTTGGACACCTTTCGGCAGGAGAATACGTGGTACAAGTTGTTTCTTCGAATGGAGCCATCGTAACAAAGAAATTCGTAGTGGTGAAATAATTCCATCAACGAAAGAATAGGGAATAGGAGTCCAGAACAGGGCTCCTATTTTTTATTTTAATCTGGAAGATTCAAGGTTTTGGTGATACCGAGTGCTGTTTCGATATCGTGCGCTAATTCTTCAAGAATGGCCATAGAATCCACTTTTCCCGAAGGGAAAGAGAATAAGCCATTTTCGTTTTCGACGGCAATGTACACGCGCTGATGCTGAAAAGAGAGGAGAATAGGTCGGTTAAATCGTTCTTTCAAGGTGACAATTCGTTCCATCAATGCTGTGGTTAATACGTACCGAGCTTCAATCTGATCGGTACTGTACACTACAAAATGCTTGGTAAACCGAGGGTCTTCCAAACGCACTTGCTGTTCATCCGAGAAGTTCATACTCACCATTCGATCGAGTCGTGTCGTTCGATTATTGGGCAAAATAACGGTATGTCCATTTAGTGTTTTATTGAAACTCAACCAACAAAACATCCCGCGAAAGGAAAAGTGAGCACTGTCTGAAGCTTTCTTTGTGATGCTATTCTTTCCAACGTACAGATAGAACATCCCGATGATGTTCACCAGTGGGATTTTCATCAGGATCTCCCCAAAAGAAGTAGACAATTTTTCTTCGGCCAATCCAATATCGGCAAGGTTGAGTATTCGGTTCTCTACGCGACCACGAAGCTGACCAAAATTGTAGGCGGGTGCATCATCCTTGAGTGAAGCAAAGAGTTTACTGTCGACGACTTCTCGTGTTGGAGCGGCCAAGTTTTGGGAGAATTCAAGCACTGGAAATAAAGACTCAATCATCTTTGAAAAAGCTTCTTGCTCCTTTTCTTTGAACCGTTTGAATAGGGAAGAGAAGACCGCTACGCTCAAATAGAGTAAAACAATCAATGCAATGAGCGGATAGCCCTGCGCATAAGGATTTGATCCGACGACTCGAAATTTCTCAAAAAAGACAAGAATCGCATGATCTGACTCAGGGTAAAATCCAGCGATTAGATTGATCAACATTACGATAAAGAACAGTCCAGCGATCGCCCTAACAACCTGCTGCGCAAACATCGTACGCTTACGTTTGGTATGTAACTCATTTAGTGTTTGCGCTAAATCAGTGTATACTTGTTCGATTTGGGAATCATTCATTCGTTCGATTTACCAAGCGACTGTATTCCATGGACTTCTGGAATCATTCACCACCTGACCGTATAAATGATACATGTCTTCCAAGTAACCATCTTTTTGATCTCTGATGTCTAGTGTGAATCCTAAAATGAAGCTTTTTCCGAATTCTTCCCAGGAAGTGAAGTGCTTTCGAGCTAACGCTGTGGCAAATTCAATAACTTTCCACGCTTCTTCCTCTGAGATTAATCCAGCAGTGAAGGCTCTACGCGCTTGTCCCACAAGTATACTCGCATCATATCCGGCTACACCAAGATCAAATTCTGATTCAAATGCGATATACCCTTTGCTCTTTAAGGTTGTTAATGCTTCTCCCGACGACAGCATACGCAAGTAACGATTGGCGCGCTCATTTCCTCCAAATTTTTCGTTCATCAATGCGTCCCAATTTTCTTTCGGTTCCGTTTTGATCATGTTGTAAATGAA
>JBFHGY010000571.1:0-2771 GCA_041582905.1 Crocinitomicaceae bacterium
GGTTCGTTGTTCCCTGACATGAAATTTTGTCCAACGGGTGGAATTTCTGAGGATAATTATGAAGATTACCTTGAACTGTCTAACGTTGTTTGCGTGGGAGGTTCTTGGTTGACGAAGTAGGATTTTTGTTGAGGAAGTGCTGTTATTGCGAGAAGGGATTCTCGCAACAGCACGTTTTTTTTTAGAGTAAGTATTGTTATTACGAGAAAGGATTCTCGCAATAACATGAGATTCTCGTAATAGCATTCGAAGTAAAACTTTATTAAAACTAAGTATCGTTATCGCGAGAATCCTTCTCGCGATAATCTAACTCCAAATAACATCTAAGATCATCCATCACAAAATAGGGCCCGATATTTCTACCGAGCCCTATCCTGAAACAATTATGAAAAAGGATTAATATCCTGTGTTTTGAACCAGATTCGGGTTCAATGTGATATCCGATGAAGGAATCGGGAATAAGTTTAAGTGTGATGACGTAGACACTCCGTTTACATCTCCACCTTTGAATGGCCATACATACGCTCCTCCTGTAAACTGACCGAATCGGATCAAATCAGTTCTTCGCGTACATTCCCAACTCAATTCTCTTGCTCGTTCATCGAGAACGTCATCCAAGGTAATTCCTGAGAGATTGAAAGATGCATTACCATACGCACGCTCTCGCACTTGATTCAATAAAGTCTCACCTGTTCCAACGGAACCTCCACCTCTCAACGCTGCTTCCGCATACATCAAGTAAACATCTGCTAATCGGAACATTGGGAAATCAACATCTACGAATCCTCCAGATACGTTCGAACCGGGCTGAGATGTACTTGTTACATTCTTGAATTTAGGATACGCATATCCTTCCGTAAACGATCCTAAGTTGGTAATGTCCAAATTTTGTCCTGGTCGATAAAACAAGAAGCGAGAATCTTGAGTTGTATCTGGAAATTTCTCTACAAACGGACGCGTTACGCGCAATCCTTGCCATCCACCGCTAATTCCGTAATCTGCTGGTGTCATGCTTCCACCAACTGCTGCGTGAATCAAAAATGTTGTTCCTCCGTATGTTTGCGTGTACAAACCATCGAATGTTACAGGGAAGATGATCTCTGGAGAAGTTTGGTTATCCGCCAAGAACAAATCTTGATAGTTATCATCCAAAGAGAACGTACCCCAATCCATTACTCGTTGACAGTATGTTACACAATCCGTATTTCTAGCTGTTCCGGTGTACACTTGCGCATTCAGGTAATTTTTCGCTAACAAATACTGTACTGCAGCTTGACTTGCTCTTCCGTAAGGACACGCTGCTGGCGCTAACAAATCATCTTCGATGTCCAATAATTCACCTTCGATGTAATCGAACAAATCGCTTCGTTGAATTTGCTCAGGCACGTACGATCCTACTGTATTTTCTTCCGTTACAAAAGGAACATTTCCGAATAAATCCATGGCATGAGAGTACGCCAATGCTCTGAGGAAGCGCGCTTCATTTCGGTATACCCGAATCACTGCTTTTTGATCTTCTGTAAACTCACGTTCTTCCATTTTCTCTTCAGAACTCTCGCGGATAAACTCATTACATAAGGTGATTTGGTAGAAAATACGTGAGTACATCGCTTTCACAAAAGAGTTGTCAGATGACCACTGCATTTTGTTCATTTCAGGAATTCCCGGATCGTTCCAACCACAAACAGAAACGTCGGTTGGTAGCTCTTGCAAATTGTACAAGACTCTGATGTACGCAGAGAATCCCTCATCAATTCCAGAGATATCCGCATTACCAGCAGGTCCTTGAATTCCCGTTACCGACAATCCAGAATAGATTTTCGCCAGAACATTGATGTAATTATCTGGATCACCATACACTACGGCTGCATTTAATCCGTATTCAGGCACTTGATTTAATTGTTTTTTACATGAATTGAATCCAACTAGGACCAACCCTAAAACAATGATCGATATGATTTTAACATTACGTTTCATAGTTCTTATAGATTAAATGACAGATTCACTGTGTAGTATCGTGGTCGAGGATAAATATTGTTATCAATTCCTCCATTGATTTCAGGATCAATACCTGAGTAGTTTGTGATGATAAATGCGTTGTTTACAGAAACGGATAGCGTTAAGTACTTTTTAAACCTATACCCTACATTGATGTAATCCATTTTCAAGAAGTCCGCTTTTTCCAAGTAGTGATCACTCAAAAGTTGCTTGTCGGTGTTTGTTTGGAATTCCTCTTCGTAGTACAGACTGCTTAAGTTCGTCAAGAAACCAAGCGTACCCACGTTTTGGAATGTTCCATTATTTGAGTGAACGTTGTTGTAAATATATCCACCCAATTCACTTCTCATTGAGAATCCTGCGAACCATCTTTTGTACTCGAAATTCATATTCAATCCGATGAAGCAATCAGCTGCTGCTTTCTCGAAATGGTAGAGGTCTTGCTCATTGATGATTCCGTCCTCGTTTCTGTCTACGAACGCATCTGTTTCTGTGTAGTTTCCTCCGTTTGGATTCGCAGCTCCCACCTCGATTGGCTGTCCAGAAGCGTCATATTGTTGCTCGTAAACGTAGTATGAGAACGTTGGATATCCCACCGAGTGAATCTGAATGTTGTTTCCGATTCCTCCAGAGATTCCTCCAACTGGAATTCCAGGAGAAGAAGTATCCGCAACTTGAGTCAAATTCAAGACCTCATTGATGTTGTAGGTAAAGTTTGTTCCCACATCCCAACGGAAGTTTTCCTTGACCATTGCAGCACCATTGATCGCTAC
>JBFHGY010000572.1:0-2771 GCA_041582905.1 Crocinitomicaceae bacterium
CAAATGTGATGGATAAAGCGTTACCAATCGTGAAAGAAGATGCTTCCATCGATAAGGTATCGAAATTGATTGATAAGGACACGCACGCTGTTTTGGTAGAGTTCAATGATGGACGTTTCCACATTGTGACGCGCCATGACTTAATCTCAGCATTGGCATAAAATGGCGAGCTTCAGCGATCAAATGAATCGGAGCGTTAATGTGCTTAACGCTCCGAAAAGAATTGTGTCGTTGGTGCCTTCTCAAACGGAATTACTGTATCATTTAGGATTGGATGATGAGGTGGTTGGAATCACCAAATTTTGCATCCATCCTGATAGCTGGTTTCATGCGAAAGAGCGGGTCGGTGGAACGAAATCTGTTGACATTGAAAAGGTGAAGGCGCTTCAGCCTGACCTAATCATCGGAAACAAAGAGGAAAACACGAAAGAGGATATCGAACAATTAAAAGATATTGCTCTCGTGTGGATGAGCGATATTTATTCCTTGTCGGATGCTTTGGGGATGATTCAAGGTATCGGGGAGATCGTTGGGAAATCATCCGAAACGGATAAACTCATCTCAACAATTCGGTCAGATTTTTCCTTGCTCCGTGATTACTCGAAGAAGCATCCGTTGAACGGGAAATCGGTGGCGTACTTTATATGGCACGATCCAGGTTTCTTGTCTGGGAAGAACACGTTTATTGATGCCATGTTGTCCGAATGTGGATGGGTAAATGCGACAAGTGAGGAGCGTTATCCTGAATGCAGCGATTCACTTCGGCCTGATTTCGTTTTTCTAAGTTCTGAACCGTATCCTTTCAAAGAGAAGCATGTGAAGGAATATCAAGAAAAATTCCCGAATGCTAAGGTCGTTTTGGTAGATGGTGAGATGTTTTCGTGGTACGGATCTCGTTTGAAAGAAGCTCCATCTTACTTTAGAAAATTCCTGATGGATTTACTCGAAAAGGCCTAGATTGAGTAAAAGCAATAAGGTCTCGTTCAAGGCATTTTTGTCTTTCTTGAAGCGAATTTTACCTGTTAGGTTGGCTTTGTCATCCTTATCTTGCTCAATGTTGAATTCTGAAAAATCGATTCCAGATAAAAAACGCTCCGCGGCATTATATTCGGGAGACATCGACAGGAAACGCGCAAGCATTCCTCCGTTTCGCATTTCAAGCAATTGATTCATGTTTCCTTCAATTTTCAAAAGGGTGTTGCCCTGATTTGAAGCCAGCGAGTAAGGTGATTGTCCTAGGTAAATGGTTCTCGAATCGATTTGCTCGTAGTAAAATGTCTTTCCTCCAAATTCAAAAGATTTCAAGTTGAGTGCTTGAATATCACCTGACGCGGCCAAGGCAACTAGAGGAACTCGAATTTGCATGTTTTTCTCGAACCCATAAATTCCATCGAAGTGAGGAAGTACTTTGAATGCTTTTACTGGAGAAGGTTCTGCGTAATGGTAGTTTCCACTAACATACGTAATCCGAGGGAAGTTAATCCCCACTTTTTTCATGCTATTTGTCCAAATTTCATTGATCCCATTCGGCACGAATTGCGATTGGATACTAAGGTCTTGAGGTTTTAAAATAGGGTAATTTCGAGCTTTCGGATAGGCATAATCCGCATAGCCGTTGATGGTGAGATTTTCCTGTTCAAGAAATAAAGCCAGATGAATGTTTTTGAACGATCGAGTTCCGTTGTTCAGCACATATTCATTCTTCCAGAAGGTGATCGGTGAGTCTTGTTGATCCAGTTTTTTTAGATCGAAAGTGGAGGGCTTTTCGAGAAGTTTCTTTGCTGTTTTAGAAAGTTGCTCTGCGGTCAATGGTGCGGAATTATTATCAAGAAGAATCAACCCAGCTCCTTCTTTGGATGCATGACCAACTCCCGGTTGTGGATCTTCATTGAATGCTTCGTTGAACTGCTCCTCATCTGTGAGATTCACTAAAACGCCTAATAATTGGCAGTTTTTTTCTCGAAAAGTAAAAACATATAGTGTTGATAGGGCATCGATTCCATAAGACGTTCCCTCCTCATCAGATGGAGAGCGGAGATAACTTCGATACTTCGCTTCCAATCCATAGGGCAAAACAACGTCTTCTAAAAAAGTGCGGATCAGTGTTTCATTTTCCACTTTTAGGACGCTAGTGGAGTGACTAGGAATATAGACTTCGTGATGTGAAACAGTGCGAGCAAAAAGTCCTTGCACGATAAAAAACACGATCCATAACAAGGCAATCAAAACAACTGCACTCAGGGTCCGAATAATTTTTTTCTGGAATAACATCAAACCAAAAGTACACGATATTGTTTAATCACTACCTTTGGTACATGAGAAAATTCGCACAATTTCTTTTCCGAACCTTTGGGTGGAAGATTGATCAGAATGCACCTACAGGAGTGAAAAAAGCAGTGATCGTGGTGGCTCCTCATACATCCAATTGGGATTTTATCATCGGACGATTGGCTTTTGCTTCGTATGGTATTAAGGTAAGATTATTGATTAAGAAGGATTTGTTTTTTCCGCCTTTGGGCTGGATTTTAAAGGGAATGGGTGGAATTCCTGTCGATCGAAAAAAGAACAACAACATCACGGAATTTGCGGTGGAACAATTCAATGCAAACGAAGAAATGTTCATGGTGTTCACCCCAGAAGGAACACGAAGCTACAACCCGAATTGGAAGAAAGGATTTTACTACATCGCAAGGGAAGCAAAAGTGCCAATTTACATGGCGTACATTGATTACGAGCGAAAAATTGGAGGATTCCATGGGTTATTCGAACCA
>JBFHGY010000573.1:0-2765 GCA_041582905.1 Crocinitomicaceae bacterium
AAAAACGACATCTTTTGAACGGAAATCATTGATTACATTCAGCTGAGTAATTGCCGCGATGGTTGTCCCACATCCAATTTGTAAGGTAAATCCATTTTCAGGTTGGTGAAAAACCGTATGTCCGTGCGAGGCAATGGCATCGATATCCGATTTATCCACCGAAATCTCGTCTATAAACTGATTGATGAGATGCCCATAGAAAATACCTAGGTGTTTGTTGAAAATGTTGATTTCCTGTGCAGAAAACTTCGTGACATCTCGCAAAGCCTTTGCTAAATTTTCTGGGTATGCGTAGGTTTTTGCAGCGTGTAGGTTGTAACTCCATTTATTGTCTCCTGATTGAGAGTATTCTGAGAAGGAAACGTCGACACCGTCCATGGATGTCCCTGACATTAAGCCGATTGTTTTGTATGAATGTGACATGCCATTAAAGGTAGAAATAAAACGCAGTTTTCAAATGAAAGCGTTACATTTGTAGCTACTATTTTTTGAATCAAACTAATTAAAATACGATATGGATTTTAACTTATCAGAAGAACACTTAGCCGTTAAGGAGGCAGCGAGAGATTTCGCACAAAACGTTTTGAAACCAGGAGTTATCGAGCGCGATAATGAGCAACGGTTTCCTGCAGATGAAATTCGACAATTGGCCGAGCTTGGGTTCATGGGAATGATGGTTAGTCCAGAATATGGAGGATCTGGAATGGATACATTGTCGTACGTATTGGCAATGGAGGAAATTTCAAAAGTAGATGCTTCAACTTCTGTATGTATGTCTGTAAACAATTCACTTGTTTGTTGGGGATTGGAAGCTTACGGAACAGAAGAGCAAAAACAAAAGTACCTTGTTCCTTTGGCTAAAGGGGAAAAAATTGGAGCGTTCTGTTTGTCTGAGCCTGAAGCGGGATCGGATGCTACGTCTCAGCGTACAACAGCGATCGACATGGGAGATCACTACTTGTTAAACGGAACGAAAAACTGGATCACTAACGGGTCTTCTGCTTCTACTTACCTCGTAATTGCTCAAACAGACGCAGAAGCGGGACATAAAGGAATCAACGCCTTTATCGTAGAAAAAGGAATGGAAGGATTCGTGATTGGAGCGAAAGAAGATAAAATGGGAATCCGTGGATCGGATACGCATACTTTGTTGTTCAACGATGTGAAAGTTCCAAAAGAAAACAGAATTGGAGAGGATGGATTCGGATTCAAGTTTGCGATGAAAGTATTGTCTGGTGGACGTATCGGAATCGCTGCTCAAGCATTGGGAATCGCAGCTGGAGCATTTGAATTGGCTACAGCTTACTCGAAAGAGCGTAAGGCATTCGGAAAAGAAATTTCGAAGCACCAAGCTATTGCATTCAAATTGGCGGACATGGCAACGGATATCGAAGCAGCTCGCTTGCTCGTATACCGTTCGGCGTTGGATAAGGACAATGGTCGTAACTACGATCAGTCTAGTGCGATGGCAAAATTGTATGCATCGAAAGTAGCTATGGAGCACACGGTTGAAGCAGTTCAGATCCACGGAGGATATGGATTCGTTAAAGAATACCACGTTGAGCGTTTGATGCGTGATGCGAAAATCACACAGATTTATGAAGGAACGTCTGAGGTTCAAAAAATTGTAATCTCAAGAAATATCCTGAAAGATTAATAAATTGATTTGTACTTGATTAATGGCCCGGTTTCGAAAGAAATCGGGCTTTTTTCTGCTAAAGTGTTAACTGATCGGAGTCGAAGTCAGCAAGATCACTTAAACTCTCAATTCGTAGATTGAGGGTAATGTATTGAGTTCAACCTGCGAGAGACACCGTGCTCACCCCGCGATTATTACGAGCACTATGTAGGCTGAGCGGAGTCGAAGCCTAATGCGAATAAATACTTATTGGCAGCAGCACGAATGAAGAAACAGCCTTTCCACCGACAGTTGCAGGAATCCAATCTGGCATTTTTCTTATCAGTTCGATTGCTATTTGATCATATTCGGTATCACTGCATCTTAAACAGGCGATATCTTGAATTGTTCCATCAGTACATACAATGAATTTTAGGTAAATCCTTACTGTAGGGTGTTCATAGGAACACCTTTGTATTTCTGGATACTCTATGTTTTCTTGAACAAACTTCATCATGACAGCCGCTCCTCCCGGAAACTGCGCATCCTCATCTGGGTATTGTACAATATTGGTCGAGTCGCACTGAGCGAAAGAGGTAAATTGAACGAAAAATAAAATGTACAGAAGTTGTTTCATGCCAGAATAGCAGCAAAAATTGAGCCTGATTTTTGGAGTCGAAGCCTACAAACGTTCCTCCGCCTTCTCTAATCCAATACTTCTCGATCCCTTCAAAAGAATCAATTTCCCTGAAAGATTTTCGGATGAGAGAAATGCATTTAATTCTTGAGTCGTTTCAAACTGCTGAAGAATAGAAGGAGATGCATGTTGTTTGAAGGCTGTTCCGACGGTATATCCTTGTACATCCAACTGTTCGATCAACTCGACAATGGCTTTGTGTTCTGTTTGCTCTTCTTTACCCAATTCTTTCATATCGCCAATAATGAAAAGTTTGTTAGGGTGAGAATTTGCAGCGAAACTTTCTAATGCTGAGCGCATACTAGTAGGATTCGCATTGTAGCAATCAAGAATCAAGGTGTTTTCCTCTGTTTTTTTGACTTGAGAGCGGTTATTCGTTGGCGTGTATTCCTCAATGGCTTCTGAAATGGCATTGGGAGCAACGTCGAAGACAACCCCGAAAGTGGCCGC
>JBFHGY010000574.1:0-2763 GCA_041582905.1 Crocinitomicaceae bacterium
CATGTAGCCACTTTGCTCATCAAACACATTTTGGTAATACGTCGATCGCGTCATGAATTCCTTTTTGATATCTTCTTCACCCAATTGATCTGCTATTTGTGCGATACACCAATCGTCGTATTCATACTCCAAGGTTTTGGACACCGAAGAATGACTTTTATCATCTGGGACATAATGATATTGCATATAATCATCCAATCCATCGAAATAAGGAACCTTTGCAGAGTTTACCGAAGCCGTAAGCGCACGATTTCTGTTGAAATCGCCGACATCTTTCACCACAGCATCTGCAATAACGGAAGTACCGTGATATCCAATCATGCACCAATTCTCGTTTGCATAATGACTCCACACGGGTAGCATGTGGTGAACGCTTTGGTCGTGATGTGCCAGCATCGATTTAATCATATCGTTATTCCGCTCGGGCTGCGTGATATTAAATAAGGGATGTAAGGCTCTGTACGTATCCCATAACGAGAAAACGGTGTAATTCGTGAATCCTTCGGAGACATGAATGTTTTGATCCAATCCTCGGTATTGGCCATCGACGTCTTCGTAGAGAATCGGAGACAAATTGGTATGGTAAAGTGCTGTATAAAAGTTGATTTTATCCTTGACGTTCAACATGTCGACTTCCACTTTCGAAAGTTCGTCATTCCATTTTTGTTTCGTTTCTTGTCGCGTCTTCTCAAAATCCCAGTGAGGAATTTCCGCTTCTAAGTTCTTCTGTGCTCCAGCTGAACTCACCGAGGAAAGCGCAAATTTGATCAATACTTCCTCTCCTTCTTTCGTGTCGAAATTGAAGTAAGCGCGAATGTCTTTTCCTGCCATCTCGGGAAAATTCTCTTCTTGATTGAAACGTCTGTAGAAACCGTCGTATTTCACCTCATCGTATTTCTTGTGTCCATAACTTTTGAATGGCTTTGAGAATTGCATAGCGAAGAACACCTTTCGATCTCTTGCCCAGCCTTTCGTTTGGCGATATCCTGTAATCAACGAATCGTTCTCCACACGAATGAAGGTCCATACGTTCTTATTGTCGTGGTGATATACATTGTACACCATGTCCAAAATGACATGCGCATTCTTTGACTTCGGGAAGGTGTATTTATGAAATCCAACCCGTTCGCTGGCAGTTAACTCTGCTTTGATGTCATAACTCTTCAAATCCACGGAGTAATATCCCGGAGCAGCGACCTCATCATCATGAGAAAACACCGAATAAAAGCCTTTCTTCCCTTCTTTACTCTTGAAAGGGTCCAAGGTCAAATCTCCTGTTGTTGGCATTACTAGGAAATCACCCAAATCTGAGTGCCCCGTACCGCTTAAATTGGTGTGGGTAAACCCCAAAATGGTTGAGTCCTTGTGTTGATAGCCCGCACAGTATTCGTAAGTTTCACTGTTATAGTTTCCATCTTCCGTGAACATTACTTGAAAATTTGTTTGAGGGCTAAGTTGCACCATTCCGAATGGCGCTGTTGCTCCTGGGTAGACGTGTCCCATTTTACTCGTCCCAATTAAGGGATTGACGAATTCGGTATAATCTGGAGCTTCTTCCGCATGATCCTGCTTTGTAGCAGTAGGAGCGGTTCCACACGAGAAAAGGAGTAAAAGACAACAAAATGATGCTAGTAATTTCATAACTACGAATTCGTTTGAATGCATTTTTGACATGGAGTCACACAAGGAAACTCTATCAGCTAAATCGGTTTAAATCTAAGAACAATTCAATTATCTATCTAGAAATTCGAGGAGATTTCTGCGATTCGCACTGTGCGTAGTGCCAAGAATTAGGAAATGGTTCACGTTTGTTACTGCGTTAGGGATAGCAGCGGCATCCTCTATGGAGCGAAGCGGAATAGAGATAAAGCGCATAGCCCGACCTATGCCATGGACGCAGGAATGGCATGGGGAACGCCCAAAAAGAACGAAAAATGCTTTACTTAGGCCTTACCGATTAACTTAGCATCGACGTTGAAAGTTGAATAGATCTTCACTTCGATATCGCTCATTACGTATTCGTCGGAAACTGTTCGTACGCGCAACTTGAATTTGTCTTTCTTGATGTATTCTTGAAAATCGCTTTGCGAGCAGGTCATATTCAATGTGCTTCCCACGGAATTGTCTACGTCGTACTTGTACGCCAACAGAATCTCATCGAGACCGTCAGCAGAGATGAATAGCTCGACGTCTTTCAAAAAGTCGAATTCTTGCCCTGGAGGATCAACGATCTCTAGACGAAGTGAGGTTAATTTAATCTCTTGAATCTTATCTTTCCGTGTGTCATTTACCTCGAACTCCGATTCAGAATTGGATTCTACATCGGGCGTTAAGAAGTTGAACGGAGTATTTATTCCCGTCACGTTTTGAATGACGATACTCGATTCATAATCGATGTCAAATTGTGTAAATCCGCCTTTCTTGCAACTCGTCAAAATAGATGATAAGGCAATGAGTAGCACAAAAAAAGTATATTTCATAGTTGTTGTTTTCACAATGTTTAGGTGGATGTCCACTTGTTTAGATTATGTGGCTCCATCTATTTAACAGACGTGTTTTATTTGTTCTCGGTTGGCTAAAAAGCTATCGATGTTTGAAGGTAAGCGCTCGAATTTCTTGTTTCAAGTTGTGTTGAGCATCCACGAGTTTGAAAATCGGAATGTAGTTTCCTCCGCCGAGCTTCGCTGCATCTTTCATTTCTTCCTCATCCTTCTCCTTGTTCTTAATTCCTACCACAGACAAGTTGATTCCTTTGCGCTTGTA
>JBFHGY010000575.1:0-2755 GCA_041582905.1 Crocinitomicaceae bacterium
AGAAACTTTCTTACCTTGCACGACACTCTTGAGCGTTTTCTTTGATATGAAATATTCGAATGCCAAATTTTCGGGAACTTTTCGGCTAAAGTACACAAAGGTTTTGTGCTTGAAAAGCATTTTTATTTTTTTGATCGCGTCCTGTGGATATAGCAATTCGCCGCAGAACGAGCAGATGGAATCAGAACTTTCTCTCGATGAAGTTGAGCGATTGGCTACAGTTTCTGTTGGGGCAGAGCAAACAGCCGATTACCTTTCTTTGTTGCAAGGAAAGAAAGTGGGGATTGTGGGGAATCAATCTTCATTGATTGGTAAAACGCATTTGGTTGATTCTCTTTTGAGTTTGAAGGTGAATGTAGTCAAAGTGTTTTCGCCTGAGCATGGTTTCCGTGGAGATGCCGATGCTGGAGAGCACGTATCGAGTGAAAAAGATCAGAAAACAGGCTTGCCGATTGTGTCTTTGTATGGGAAGAATAAGAAGCCTTCGCAAGAACAACTGAAAGGTTTGGACGTCGTCGTTTTTGATATTCAGGATGTAGGTGTACGATTCTATACCTACATTTCGACATTGCACTACGTGATGGAAGCATGTGCTGAAGCGAAGATTCCTGTGGTTGTTCTGGATCGACCTAATCCGAATGGACATTATGTGGATGGTCCCGTTCTCGACACCAAATTTCAGTCGTTTGTGGGAATGCACCCAGTGCCGATTGTTTATGGAATGACGATTGGCGAATACGGAAAAATGATCAATGGAGAAGGATGGTTGGAGAAGAATCTTTCGTGTGATTTAACGGTGATTCCATGTAAGAATTACGACCATTCAACGCCGTATTCTTTACCTGTGCCGTCATCACCAAATTTGCGATCGGATGTATCGATTCAATTGTATCCAAGTCTGTGTTTATTGGAAGCGACTACCGTTTCAGTGGGGCGTGGAACGGATGGCCCGTTCGAGCGCTACGGACACCCAAGTTTCCCAGAAATGGATTTCTCGTTTACGCCGAAGTCAGGACTTGGGTCAAAGAACCCAAAGCACGAAGGTGAGAAATGCTATGGCTACAACATGGGCGATCAAGAGGATCGTAGAGAATCACGTTTTGAGCTGAATTTCTTAC
Source organism: Crocinitomicaceae bacterium (assembly GCA_041582905.1). Taxonomy (GTDB): domain Bacteria; phylum Bacteroidota; class Bacteroidia; order Flavobacteriales_D; family Crocinitomicaceae; genus UBA4466. The sequence goes on from JBFHGY010000575.1 coordinate 1,119, forward strand.
TGAATTCGAATAAATTGCTTCAGGGAAAAACCTTCATCGATCGCACACAGATGTTCAATTTACTTGCAGGAAACAATGAGTTGATTCAGCAGCTTCAGGACGGTGTTTCAGAAGAAGAAATTCGCGCATCATGGCAAGAAAAGTTGGATGCGTTTAAATTGATTCGCGAGAAGTATTTGGTGTATGAGTAGGAGACTTTTTTCTACCCTTTTCATATTAGTGTTTTTAGTTGGTTCTTGTAAAGATCATTCGAACGCGATGATCGGTGACTGCTATGATCGGAGTAAGTTGTTTGTATTTGGAGGCAGATACTATTACGAGGGATATCCCATTTCGGGGTGTGTTGAAAAGATAGGAGATGACGATCCGCGTGCTACTTTTTCGGTGGTTGATGGCTTAATGGATGGCGAGTATGTTGAGTACTATCAAAATGGCCGAAGGATGATAAGTCAGGAATACTCGGAGGGCATAAAAGAAGGTCTCTATGTTTTTTATAGAGAAAATGGTAGTGTTTCAGACTCATTTTACTATGTCAACGATCGCCCAGATGGAGAAATTTTGGGCTATTTTGAGGGTGGATCGGAGCGAAGTTGGGATTATTACGCAAAAGGTCATTCTGAAGGTCCGTCGATTCTTTTTTTGGATACAACCAAAAGTACGTATTTATGGGGAGGAAGAGTTAAAGGCATAAATAAGGGGGATTGGTACTACAAACTAGAAAATGATTCGTGTTTCATTCGGACATTTAAAAATAACGATGAGTATTATGACACTTATTGTTCGTGCAAAGAAGCCCTTTATCCACCTCTTGATGAATGGTAGGAAAATCTAGTTGCAGAGTTTAATCTTCCGAAAACTTCTCAATCAACAAATCCCAAAGCTGAGAGTCGCCATCATCGTAGCCCAAGGCCCAAAATCCAACACCTTTTATCTTTTGTTGTTGGATCCAGTCGTATTTCATTCCCAGCGATTTTCGATCTTCAAAGAACAATTGTCGGTAGCTTTCTTTTCCTTCTTTTACGACGAGATAGGTGGATGCACTGGCGGAGTCGAATTGAACGGGGACGTGTAGGGAATCAATGTAAACTTCTCGAATCGACTTGTAAGGAGGGTGACTTCTAAACTTCATGACTGTCGATCCAGGTTGCTTACGCATGGTCATCCATTCGGCTCCATAATACGGAAGCCCAACAATGAGTTTGTCGAACTGAACTCCCTTGCTTTGATAGGATTGTACACTTGCTTTTAGTCCTTTCCCGAATTTTTCACTCGTATTGAAGGGAGTAACTGGACCGGTGATTTTACTGAATGCTCCGTAATAGTCATATCCCATCAAAGTGTAAAAATCTACGTGAGCATCGATTGCTTCGATGTCAAAAATGTTGTTCCAATCGTCAGCATACAAACACAGCGAAATTTGATAATCAGGATTTTCTTGCTTGAGTCGTTTGGAGATTGCCGCAATGAAGCTGCTAAATTTGCTTTTGCTTGCTTTGGGCACTCCTTCAAAGTCGATGTTGATACCATCCGCAGAGCGATAAGCTAGCAGATCAACTAAACTATCCATGAGTGTTGTCTGTGCTTTTGTGTTGTTCAGAAAGAGTGCATTATTTTCGCTTCCAAAATTTGAAATCGAA
>JBFHGY010000576.1:0-2752 GCA_041582905.1 Crocinitomicaceae bacterium
AAAGGATAGCAAATACACTTGAAACTCGTTCCAATCAAACACGAAAGCAACGGAATAGATAACCGCAGCGTAAATCAGAAATAAAAACACCCGAAGCGTTAGGATTTTGCCCAAGTACGAAACAGCCACCTTGGGATGCTGCGCCACATGTTTAATGGTGTAATTATTGATTCCGAAATCCGTTAATATATTCAAGAGAAAAGTAAGGCTTAGCAATGGAAAATAGATTCCATATTCTTCCGTCCCCACGCGATTTTGCACTTCAGCATCAATACCAAAAATAGCGATGGGCTTGATGAGTACATTCAACACCATCATAAGAGCAAGACCGGAAAAAAACTTTCGTTGCATTTATTGCCTTAACGCAAGCCAACTGAATGAATTGCTTAGTTCGCAGTAAAGATAAAATTTTGAACGTCGTGATCGTCGCAATTGTAAGGAACGAGTTGATCACCCTTCATGGCAAAAGTAGCATACCCCAACTCTTTGAGTAACTCAAAGCATTTTTGACGGTTCTCGTTTTCCCAGAGTTCTGTGTAGATAATAGGTTTATGCGTGGCCAATAAGTTTCGTCCACCTTTCAATACGAAGTATTCGAAATTTTCGACATCCATTTTGATTCCCTGGATTTTTTCATCCGAGAATAGAGAATCTAACGGTTTAATTGGCACTTCAAACTCTTTCCCTTCGTTCCATTCGGTAATTGAATCGTGTTTCACATGACTCAAACCTTGCATTTTCGCCCCATCTTTTTCGGGAAGAATCATTTTTACCGTTCCATCAGAATCACCCAAGGCGATTTCATGGAAAACAACATTCTTCAATCCGTACTTTGCAATTACCTTCTTAAAAACCGCGCGATTATCGGGCATTGGTTCAAAGGCATGAATGGTTGAATTGGGTAATTTTTGCGCTAAATGGACCGTCATTACTCCCAAATTTGCACCGATATCCAACACGATACCTTCTCCATCTTTTAACATTCCGAGGAAATGGAAGAAATCGTTTTCTTTTTGGTCTCGATGAAGTGTGCGGATTTTAAATTTGGCGAAGACATACAAATAGGTTCGGAAACCGAACAGTTTTTGCAATATGTATTTGATCCACGTCTTCACTAGAGTAATTGAGGGCGCAAAGATAGCAAAAAGAGATGGATGGGTTGGTGCGTTTATAATCGAATAGAATATCACTTAAGGATCAAGGTCTATTCATCCCTTCGAATGGTTTGGAATACCCTCAACTACAGCGATTGTCAACTCAATCACTATCAGACGCTACAAACTAAAATTCGATGAACTACTCTTCGATAAATCGTTTCGTGAATTCCCACATCACAATTCCTGCACACACTGAAACATTTAAACTATGCTTTGTGCCAAATTGCGGAACTTCGATGATGTAATCGGAAAGATCCACAATATCCTGATCGACTCCATTCACCTCATTTCCCATCACAATCGCAAAACGTTGCTCGGGTAGATTCGCTACTTCTTGAAGTAAAGTGGTTTCTTCCGTTTGTTCGATACTACAAATCGTAACGCCTTGTTCTTTCAGTTCTTTTACAACATCCAATGCCGACTCACGGTGTTCCCAATTCATCGATTCCGTTGCTCCCAAAGCTGTTTTCTGAATTTCCCGATGCGGAGGTGCTGCCGTAATTCCGCACAAGTACAACTTTTCAATATTGAAGGCATCACAGGTACGGAAGAAAGAACCAACGTTCGTTAAACTTCGAATATCATTGAGAATCACGATTAACGGGAACTTCTCCTGAGACTTGAATTCATCTTCCGAGACACGGTCTAATTCCCAAAGTTTTAATTTCTTGTTCATTTTGTGGATAACAAGCGACCTTGATATTTTGCGAACTGTATCAACGCCGTTACTTTTACGGTACCAAAATTAAAGAATCAATCCATTTAACGCGCATGGCGAAGAAAAAAGCTGCAAAAGAGACTCCCTTGATGAAGCAATACAACCAAATCAAGGCGAAACATCCGCAGGCATTATTGCTGTTTCGAGTAGGGGATTTTTATGAAACCTTCGGTGAAGATGCCGTTATTGCTTCCAAAATTTTGGGAATCGTTTTAACGAAGCGTGGAGCAGGATCCAGCTCAGAAACAGAACTCGCAGGTTTCCCTCATCATTCGATGGATACGTATTTGCCGAAATTGGTTCGAGCAGGACAACGTGTTGCAATTTGTGATCAGTTGGAAGATCCGAAACTCACCAAGAAAATCGTAAAGCGAGGTGTTACTGAATTGGTTACTCCAGGTGTCTCCTTTTCGGATCAAGTTCTGGAAACGAAAAAGAACAATTTCCTCTGTTCGGTTCACTTTGAGAAAAACGAGACGGGGATTTCCTTTTTGGACGTTTCTACGGGAGAATTCTTAATTGCTCAAGGAACCAACGAATACATTGATAAGCTCATCCAAGGGTTCGAACCCAAGGAAATTCTATATAACAAGCAACAATCGAAACAGTTCGATGAATTGATTGGAAATCGTTACTACTCGTATCGATTGGAAGATTGGATTTACACGACGGACTACGCGATGGAGCGCCTCAACAATCAGTTCGGAACGAAATCATTGAAAGGTTTCGGAATTGAAGGTTTGGACACTGGTATTATCGCCGCAGGATCGATCATCCATTATCTCTCCGAGAACCAACACGACCGTTTGGGGCACATTTCTGCCATTTCACGTATTGAAGAAGAGCGCTACGTTTGGCTCGACCGTTTTACCGTTCG
>JBFHGY010000577.1:0-2749 GCA_041582905.1 Crocinitomicaceae bacterium
CCTGTTGCCACAAAGGAACAGAACAAAACCATTAAGAAAATCAGTTGTTTCATACTCATGTCTATACAATAAACGCACCGAAGTAAGCGCTGTTACAAAACCTCCCTAAGTTAGTATCAAAAGCCCTCCCACCTTTCTATCGTAGACAGAAGGACAAGACCGCTTCTGAAAACTCCTCTGGTGATTCTGCATGCACCCAGTGTCCAGCTCCTTCAATGGTAACGATTCTAGCGTCCAGAAACCGATTCTCCAAACTTTCAAAATCTTCCTCTCGAATATAATTAGAGAGTTCTCCACGGATGAATAAGGTCGGAGTAAACACTTCTCCTTCAGGCAAGGCTTTCAAAATTTCGGGCATGTCGCGCTCTAGCACTTCGACATTCATTCTCCAGGCCAGTTTTCCTTTTTCCTTCCAGTACAAGTTCTTCAACAAAAACTGCATCACCCCTTCAGAATCGATGTGTGCACTCATTTGCGCTTCTGCTTCCCTACGCGCCTTGATTTCATCCACTTTCACCGCATGAATTCCTGCCAAAATGTGTTCATGATGCATCGGGTATTGCTTGATTCCCATGTCGACCACAATCAACTTTTCTACTACGTCATCGTACATTTGAGCAAACCACATCGCGACCTTTCCTCCCATGGAGTGCCCTAGGATAATCGGATCTTCCAACTCTAAATCTTCGCACAGCTCATGTACATCTTCAGCCATGATCTTATACGAAAAATCGTCACTCCAATCGGAATGTCCATGATTTCTTAAATCCACCAGAATCACCCGATAATACTCGGCAAATTTCTTTGCATGTGTTTGCCAATTGTCCGAAAAACCGAACAATCCGTGTAAAATAATCATGGGCTTTCCTTCTCCCATTTCGCGGTAATGCAACTTCATGATTGGATTTTTTATCAAAGGTAACAATTGGAATTGGTGAATCATTGGAATTTTGGATCAATTGGATTTCTCGATAGTTGGATGATCCGATAGTTGGAGGTCGAAAACAAATCGAATGTTGTACCTTTGCCAAAACTTTTGACGCATGGACGAGAAACGAACAGAATTGGATCGCTTAGGGGAATTTGGATTGATTGATCACTTAACTTCGAAATTCACCTCGAAACACGATTCTACAACTTTGGGTGTGGGAGATGACGCGGCCGTGATTCGCATTTCAGACACCGAAAGCATGTTGATTTCTACAGATTTCTTGATTGAAGGAATTCACTTCAACTTGATGTACATGCCGTTGAAACATCTTGGATTCAAAGCGGTGGCCGTAAACGTTTCGGACATCTGTGCCATGAACGGAAAAGCGGAACAAATTACTGTTTCCATGGCTGTTTCGAGCAAATTCCCTGTAGAAGCACTCGAAGAACTGTATGAAGGAATTCGTTTTGCCTGTGAAGCGTATGGCGTAGATTTAATTGGTGGAGACACTACTGCTTCGTACTCTGGACTCACGTTGAGCGTGACTGCAATTGGTCGAGCAGAAACTAAGAAAATCACGTATCGATCTGGTGCGAAAGAAAACGATCTGTTGATTGCGTCGGGAGATCTTGGTGGAGCCTATGTTGGACTCCAGGTTTTGGAAAGAGAAAAGCAAGTATTTCAAGCCAATCCGAATATTCAGCCTGATTTGGATGGTCACGACTACATTGTTCAGCGCCAATTGAAGCCTGAAGCGCGTGTTGATATTGTTGAGTACTTGAAGGAGTTAGACGTAACTCCAACTTCCATGATTGATATCTCGGATGGTTTGGCCTCTGAAGTGTTACACCTATGCAAAGCGAGTAATGTGGGATGTCGACTCTACGACGAAAAGATTCCGATCGATGGAAAAACATCTATGACGGCGATCGAATTTAACTTAGATCCAGCAACGTGTGCCTTGAACGGTGGAGAAGATTATGAATTGTTATTCACGATTGCTCAATCGGATTGGGATAAAATTAAAGGGAATCCACACATGACGCCAATTGGACATATTACCGATGCGGCCGACGGAGCGTATTTCGTTGACAAAAATGGATCAGCTATTGAGTTAAGAGCTCAAGGTTGGGATCATTTCGGAGAATAACTTCGGGCTGACATACACCAAGGCTTTTCAAGTTTGTTCTCGGCTCACTTGTCGAATTCAGTTCATGCGACATTCATGCGACGTTGGTACTTCTCCCGTACGATTGAATCAAAGGATTTTCCTTTCAATTTGGATTCTGCCCACGATTCAAAATCGAAATAGTCGAGCGCTACACTTTCGAAGATATCGTCGTTTGTGATTTTTGCGAGCTCTTTGTACATCTCTTCCCATAAATTTTGGCGGTCAAAATGATCTTCGCATTTAATCAGTTTACTGATAAATTGCAGTAGGACTTTTTCAAATCCGTACATACGATTTCTCGTCTTGAAGAAGCGTTGTGTGTTCTTCAGTGAGTACGGAAGCAAGTTATTGTGATTCAACTCTAGGTGTACAAGCAATTCTAACAATTGCGTAAATCCAATGATGTCCTCTGTTTTGTCCAAGTTCGAATCGTTTAAAATACGATTGATCCACTTGAGTGCTTCAGAGAAGTTCCCTTTCCCCATGTTTACCACAGCGACTTTAAATTCAAGGAAAGCTCTTCTGATGGGAACAATCTTATCATCGTAATGCGTTAGTTTTGACTCGACATTCTCTGTACATCTCATCGCTGATTCAAAATCTCCCTTGCGCAAATACATGCTGAGTTCAATACTGCTCACACTTGA
>JBFHGY010000578.1:0-2746 GCA_041582905.1 Crocinitomicaceae bacterium
CATGGGCGGTCGTATGCTCAAGCGCTGGATCGTTCTTCCGCTGAAGGATTTGAAACCGATTCAAGATCGACTCGATGCGGTAGAGGCGTTAACGAAGGATCAAGAATCAAGTTTTGCTTTGGGCGAGCGATTGAAAGATATTAGCGATTTGGAACGTATTATTTCCAAAGTAGCCGTCGGAAAAATCAACCCGCGCGAAATTCTTCAGTTAAAGCGCACCTTGCTCCAACTGAAACCCATTAAAGAACTCATTTCTAAAATGGATTCGGATGTATTGGTGAAATTGGCAGATCGCATCAATCCATGTGAGAAATTACTCGAGACGATCGAGACGCAACTGCATAACGACGCGGCTATTTCCGTAGGAAAAGGAAAAGTGATCGCCGATGGATTCAACAAAGAATTGGATGACCTGCGAGCGATTGCCTTCTCAGGAAAAGATTACTTGGACCAATTGCAGCAACGCGAAAGTGAACGCACGGGAATTCCAAGTTTGAAAATCAGCTTTAATAATGTCTTCGGATATTACATTGAAGTCAGAAATACGCACCGCGATAAAGTCCCTGAAGAATGGATTCGTAAACAAACATTGGTAAATGCAGAGCGTTACATTACCGAAGAACTGAAAGAATATGAGTCCAAAATTTTGGGTGCAGAAGAGAAAATTCATGTACTCGAAGCGCGTTTATTCCAAGATTTAGTTTTCGGAATGGCCGACTATACACAGCCTATTCAGTTGGATGCTGTGCTCATTGCTCAATTGGACGTATTGTTGTCATTCGCTGAAATCGCGCAGTCGAATAACTACGTGAAACCAGAATTGAATGAATCGTATGCGATGGACATCAAAGAAGGACGCCACCCCGTGATCGAGCAGCAATTAGCCGTTGGAGAACAGTACGTATCCAATGATGTTTTTCTAGACAGCAATTCCCAGCAGATCATGATGATTACGGGACCCAACATGTCGGGTAAGAGTGCTTTGCTTCGTCAGACAGCTTTGATTTCGTTGATGGCACAAATGGGATCATTCGTCCCTGCTGACTCCGCTACGCTTGGTTTGGTCGACAAAGTGTTCACACGTGTAGGTGCATCTGATAATATTTCTTCAGGCGAATCGACCTTTATGGTAGAAATGAATGAGACGTCGAGCATTCTGAACAATCTATCGAGTCGATCCTTGATTTTATTGGATGAAATCGGTCGTGGAACATCTACGTACGACGGAATTTCCATTGCGTGGGCAATTACTGAATATTTACACGAGCACCCGAAGTACAAAGCAAAAACCTTATTCGCTACACACTACCATGAATTGAACGAGATGACGAATCGTTTTGAGCGCATCAAAAATTTCAATGTTTCGGTAAAAGAAGTAGGAAAGAAAATCTTGTTCCTTCGTAAATTAGTCGAAGGCGGAAGTGAGCATTCTTTCGGAATTCACGTGGCGAAACTAGCCGGAATGCCACCCCAAGTATTGGAGCGTGCTGAATCGATGTTGGATCAACTAGAAGCGAGTCACGAACTCACGGAAACAACCGTTGAACGCACAGCATCTACGAAGAAGAAGACAAAGAAAGCTGCGGACGGGCTGGAAGATATGCAATTGAGCTTCTTTCAGTTGAACGATCCTGTGCTGGAGCAAATCCGAGAGGAACTGGTCACAATTGACATCAATACACTCACGCCTGTTGAAGCATTAATGAAATTGAATGAGATCAAGAAGTTAACGGGAGGATGATCATTTCATCTCCTGCCCCAGCTTCTTTACTTTTTCCAACCATTTCGTTCGAAAATTCTCTTTTGAACCTTTAATCGGAGCGATATACGTCACTTTTACTCGTTTCACACCGCAAAATTGGAGTGTTCCTTTCTTGAATTGACGGATCGTTGGACTTTTCATGAACAGCACATTATACCAGTGTGGCGTGTCTGATGTTAGAATTATCCGAGCGGATTTTCCTTTGAGCATTCCTTTTGGAAATGGCTTTCCTTCAATGAACTCAAACATAATTCCAGGTAAAAACGCCCGATCAATAAATCCTTTCATAATCGCAGGATATCCGTACCACCACATGGGGAATACCCACACCAAATGATCTGCCCCTTTGATTTTATCAATGGCATCCAACAAATCGGGTTCAAGCTCTACACGTTTTCGATATCCATGGGCAAGATTTGGATCAAACTGAAGATCGCAAATATTGATTACTTCCACATCTGCTCCTGCTCCCGTAGCTCCTTTGATGTATTGATCCGACAAGGCGAAATTGTAACTTTCGGTATCGGGATGTCCGTTAATGATTAGGATTTTCTTACTCATTTTCTATTGCTTTTGACAAAGAACTTAGAATGCGCGCAAGAAAAAAAGGACATTTGTCTATTTCGTAACGAGTCCGCGAATTCGACTCAGGTGCCTTGGAGTTACACCCAAATAAGACGAGAGTTGATCTAGCGAAACTAATTGCAGCAATTCAGGCTCATTTTCCAATAAATCAGCGTAACGTTTCTCAGCTGACTCGCGTTGAAGCAAGAAAATACGTTTCTCCAAGTTCATGTATTCCATTTGAGCCACCATTTTGGAGAACTTCATCCAGTTCACATTCTCCTCTTCCAAGCGATAAAAGTCATCGCGCGAAATACACATCAACTCAACGTCAGATAAGGCTTGAAGGTTTTCTTCTGAGACAGATTGTGTGATCAACGAAGCATACGCAGAAACGAAGGTATTTGGCAACCTAAACCA
>JBFHGY010000579.1:0-2722 GCA_041582905.1 Crocinitomicaceae bacterium
ATGCTCGGCATATATGGGTGTATTTCTACATCATTCTATACTCTTCTCCCTAATTCCATCATTTGGATTTCCTCCTTCTGATGAGAAACTTTTCTCTTGCATTGAAGCAAAAATGAGCTGTTCGATATTTCGTATTAATTCTTTACGCATGTCCTATTTTTTCGACGGTACAAATATACTGGAGTGTTTTTGAATAATCCAAATAAAAATTAATTTAATTTATTGACTATCAGTTATTTAACTCAAATTTACAGGGTGTAAAAGGTCACCGCGCTTGAAGCACGTTTTTGTTCAATTTATCAACTGACTGTCTCTCAACTGATTTCTTTGTTTCAACAACTTTCTCTTATGTGGGTTTATTCCATCATTTTTTTCACAAAAAAAACGCCCAAATAATTTTGGACGTCGCGTTTATTGGTTCGAATATGGGATTTTGTCTATCTCATTCTAACGGTTTTTTCTCCGCGACGTGCTTTATTTTGATTTGTTTCTTTCATTCTGATCACAAATATGGGGTGTTTTTGGGAGAAATCAAAGAGGGTCTCTAACTTCGGCTTCATTTCGACTCCACTTCGACAAGCTCAATGCACCGCGCTCAATGTACGCCTCAGTAGACTCCGCTCAGTCCTCGGAATACTGCTTCTAATCGTACTTGGGGGCTGAGCGGAGCCGAAGTCCGTATTTCAACCCTTTACTTCATAAAATTCCGTCCGAATTTTCACCAATAACTCATTAACTTCTTTCAGGTTTGGTTCAGTTGGAAGCTGAGAGGACTCGTACAAAAGATCCAGTTCCTCCTTCATATCTTCCGCTTGTGCGAGTAAGTCATCGTATTCGTAAAGCCCTTGTTTTACATTGAATAGAAACTCCCTATCTATTCTTTTTACGTTCAGTTTTCCCTCCAAAGCAATCTCTTTCGCTACGCGCAACAGTCGAAGGGTATGCATCATGTTTTTAGCATCGTAGTTCTTTCCATGCTTCTGCGTCGTATTAAAACGATCTTCATTGCGAAGTTCGACCCAATCCCAATACTCCCTGTACTTTTTACAATAGGTTGAATAACCATCTTTGTTAAAGTGTAATAAGCCGATAGGTGTTTCGCCCTTCGGAATCATGCTCGTTGCGATATCGTTCGAACCTTCGCTCTTTACGATTCCTTTATACGGGATCTCTTCACTTTCATAGATGTTGTAGCAACCACGAAAATGCGGAACGCTACTCAATCCACAGTTTGACTGATCAATGCCTTTGTTTTCTAAAAATTGCCTTATTCTAACTGATTTACCGTTTTCGTAGGCAAAGCAAAAATCCAACACGCCTTTTCTCTCTTTGTCGACAGGATTAACTATTTTCTTCTCTAAACCCCGTGCTTTCTTGATTTGCGTGTACGCGTAATTGGCAAATGATTGCTTGCACTTCTTGGACAAGAAAGGAAATGACTTTATTCCTTGAAAGATCGGATGCTCGTACAAAACACAATCATCTGAAACATATAAAAGTTCCAGAATGTTTGGATTGTTCTTCGCACAAAGTGATAAAAACTTAGTGAGTTCGTAGAACACAACATCATTCGACGGATTGCTGATTTGATCGACGTAGCTCATCGAGTAATACATCTCCTTGGGAAGAATGAATACACCGCGTATATCCGTATCGGACTGCGGTGTATCCAAACCATAAGCTCTGCTTCCACTGACACATTCAAAAATGATATGTCCTGATTTTCTCAGTTCTTCAAGTGTCATCTTACATTCAATTCATTAAGGAAGAATTCATTAAACTCCTGGCTATTTCCTTTTCGGTTCTCAACGGAGTCTTTTTCTTCCATGTTTTCTACTACTATTCGTTTGATCAATTCCATGAGTCGTTGATCGATTTTTACCATTCCCGCTTCTCGTGTCGATGCTTTTTGCTTGATCAACTCATCGAGTAGTTGTGATTCTTCTTCACAGAATAGTTCAAACAGTTTCCGAAACTCAACTGGAGGGATGGAGCCAAAACGGAGTATCCAATTCGCACAAAACGAAGTTCGCGCTGCATAGAAAAATGCTTTGATATTCATTTCACCCTTTCCTAAAAGGAGTTGTTCGTAGAAACCTTTGTTCATACTGTGGTAATGATAAAACCCTGAGACTGGATTGAAGTTTTCCAGTGCCAGCTTCTTCATATTCTCCAGTGTATCACCTTTGTTGATATACACGATTGGTGAAAATAACCACCCTAGAAATGACGCATTCGATTTCGCCAACAACAGTGTGGCTTTTTTGAGGTCCCAACCTGAACCGTCTAGGTCGTCTTCTGTCATAAATTGGATCGTATCTTTCGAATCCCATAAACTGAGATAATCGTCGAGTTTCCGTTTGTACACGAAACGTATATCATAATCAGAATCGGGGGAAGCGAAACCCCAGGCTCTGCTCCCCGATTCCACGGCGAAAAGAATTTCTATATTCCGATCTCGTTCTATTTGAGCGAGTTCATTTAGTATTCTATTTTTCATCATATTCTGTTTATTTCAGGCTTCGACTGCGCTCAGTCCTCGGAATACTGCTTCTAATCGTACTTGGGGGCTGAGCGCAGCCGAAGTCCGTCACTCCTATTTTACCTGCGTCGTTTCTTTCTCCAAGGTGCATTTTTCAATACATCCCCGGCCATGATGCAACCGTAAGGCATTACCTCATCGATTACTGTTCCCAAACCGTATTCATCCATTTGGTTTCGC
>JBFHGY010000580.1:0-2715 GCA_041582905.1 Crocinitomicaceae bacterium
CTCATCGGCACTTTTTTAGCTGAAAACTGGTATTTCCTTTTAACTTTCATCGCCCTAATATTCGTAGTTGAGCGACTGTACAGGTATTCGCAAGACAGCAAAGAACGGTCAGCTTCAACCACATGGCAATTTCAAAAAACGAATTGGATTTGGTTCCTTATCATTGTCCCACTTACTATTCTGATCGGTCGTGGAGGAACACGCCCAGTTCCGATTGGAATTCTCGACGCTACGTCCTTTACGAGCTCACAAAATACCGCCCTCGTTTTAAATACACCCTTTACCTTTTTGAAAACAATTAGTGTTTCAGGGATTGAGCAGAAAAATTATTTTTCCGTTGAGAAAGAACACGCACTATTCGACCCGATTCATGAATCGAAACCAGCCAATTTACTCCCTGACAGTAGCAACGTTGTCATATTAGTGCTCGAAAGCTTCGGAAAAGAATTTGTTGGAACGTACAGTGGAGAAGAAAGCTTCACCCCATTCCTCGATTCCTTACTCCAGGAATCCATGTATTACGAATACGCGTTCGCCAACGGAAAGAAATCAAATGAAGCCATTCCTGCGATTTTAGCTTCACTTCCGTCTTTGAGTCCAACCCCATACATTTCTTCACAATACGGTGACAATACCATCGAAGCCTTGCCGAGCATTCTGAAGAAAAACGGATACACAAGTGCCTTTTTCCATGGAGCATCCAACGGTTCAATGCTGTTCGATAGCTTTTCTTTCCGTTCGGGAATGGACTTTTATTTTGGTAGAAATGAATATCCGAATGACGCGCATTTTGACGGTCACTGGGCCATTTCTGATGGTTATTTCAATCCATGGGCAGCAAAAAAAATGAGCGACTTACCAGAACCATTCTGTGGACTTCTGTTCAATACGTCTTCGCATCATCCTTATTTTGTACCTGAAGAATTCCAAAAATTCACCAAAGAAGGAGAACAAGAAATCGCCAGAGCTATCAGCTATTCCGACTATGCGCTAAAATTGTTTTTTGATGAAGCAAAGAAGCAAGATTGGTATGAAAACACCTTGTTTGTATTTGTGGCAGATCACAGTCCGGCCAGCATCACACCTCAATACAACTTGCGTAACGAAATGTATCGCATCCCACTTGGTTTTTATCATCCGAAAGGACACATAAAAGCCGAAAAAAGAAGTGAAATTGCACAACAATTAGACATCTTTCCGACCATTTTAGACCTCCTAAACATAAAAAGTACGTATTATTCTTACGGAACATCACTTCTCCAAAGCACCGAAAAATATGGGCTTGCGCATCTTGAAGGAAGTTATTACTACTTCAATGGTGAACAAATGATGATTTTCAGTTCGGATCAAGCACAAAATTTGCTTAACTTTACGAAAGGCAGTGTTGTCACGAAGGAAGATCTCCCCAATTACGACAAGGTAATTCAGGAAAGAGAGGACCGATTAAAGGCAATTTTGCAACGATACTCAAGAGATTTGATTTTAAATCAAACAAAAGTAAAATGAAACAACGTATTCAATTCATCATTAATCCTATCTCAGGAATCCATAAGAAAACGGATATTCCTGGATTGATTGATGCACATTTGGACAAGGATAAGTTTGAATACGGCATTTCCTATACAGAATATAGAAAGCACGCAATTGAAATTGCAAAGCAATGTTCGGAAGAAGGAATTGATATTGTTTGTGCTGTAGGAGGTGACGGATCTGTGCATGAAGTAGGAACAGCGCTGATTGGGTCAGAAACTCAGATGGCGATAATTCCAGTTGGATCTGGAAATGGTCTCGCACGACACCTAAATATTCCGCTAAATGTAAAAGATGCCATTTTGTGCATTAACGACGGGAAGTATATCCACATGGATACCGTAAAAGTCAATAATCGTTCGTTCATTGGAATTGGCGGGTATGGCTTCGACGCTGTAGTGGCAAAGGAATTCGATAAAGGAAAAAAACGCGGTCTTCTTGGATACATCATCACCGTTTTGAAGGAATTCTTCAAGTACAACCCATTAAACGTATCGATCGATATTGACGGAAAAGTGAAATCGCTGCCTGTTATGCTATGCACAGTGGCGAACTCATCTCAATTTGGTAATGGATTCACCGTTTCTCCAGATTCGAATGTAGAAGATGGAGAGTTAGAATTGTTCATCTTGAAACCATTTTCGATTTGGTCGGCACCTCAAATTGCCTACAACTTCTTCCGTAAGAAGCGACAAAAGAAAAAATTCGGAGAAATCATTCGTTTCAAAAATGCGCGCATCAAGCTCTCGAAAAAGATTGCACATTATGATGGTGAGCCGATTGATGTTACGGATGAACTCAGCGTAAGCGTAGTTCCGAAAAGTCTGCATGTTTTAGTCGGTAAAAAAGGATAATGAGCGATTTTCTATCTCCCAATCTCGAAACTTTTCTTGGAAAACTGAATCATCTAACAGAGAATCATTCGCCTGAATGGGGTTCTATGAATGCCCAACAAATGGTGGAACATCTCTCGAATAGTATCGATCTATCCACAGGTGAGTTAAAAGCTGAATTAAGTATTCCAGAGGAAAAAGTGGCGAAAGCCGTTGAATTCCTGCATTCGGAAAAGCCATTTCCACGTGGATTCAAAGTAGACTACGCCCCTGAAAATCCTCCCCTGCGCAATGAAACACTGGAAGATGCTATCGATGAGCTAGCCATGAAATGGGTTGGTTTCGAGGAGTA
>JBFHGY010000581.1:0-2715 GCA_041582905.1 Crocinitomicaceae bacterium
ATCATCAATACGCCACCACCGAACAGACAGTCAGTATTGACGGAAGTAATTCAATTCAAAGAAGAAACCATTCGCGATGCTGTGGCGTACGAAGTAAGTCGAGGTGGACAAGTCTTTTTCGTCCACAACCGCTTGCAAAACATTAAGGAAGTTGCGGGCATGCTTCAACGCTTGTGTCCAGGTATTCGCGTGGCGATTGGTCACGGGCAAATGGATGGAAAAGAGCTGGAGAAAATCATGCTTGGCTTCATCGAAGGCGAATACGATGTCCTATTGGCGACGACTATTATCGAGTCGGGAATTGACATTTCGAATGCGAATACGATCATCATCAACAATGCGCAGAACTTCGGAATTAGTGACTTGCACCAGCTTCGTGGGCGTGTGGGACGATCTAACAAGAAGGCATTTTGTTACTTAATCGCTCCTTCCTCTTCGGTATTAACGAATGAAGCGCGAAAACGACTCGAAGCATTGGTTCAATTCTCTGATTTGGGATCTGGATTCAATATCGCCATGAAAGATTTGGACATTCGTGGAGCTGGAAACTTATTGGGTGGAGAACAAAGTGGTTTCATTTCCGATATTGGGTTTGAGATGTACCAAAAAATCCTCAATGAAGCCATTGATGAATTGCGTGAATCAGAATTCAAGGAGTTATTTGCCGATCGAAATACGGATAGCCTCACGCAATTTGTGCGAGATTGTGTCTTAGAAACTGACCTCGAAATTCGTATACCAGATACCTACGTAAACAATGTAGCAGAACGTTTGAGTTTGTACCAAGACATGGATAACCTCAAAAATGAGGAGGAATTAACTGTTTTCTTGAAAGAGTTGACCGATCGTTTTGGACCGATTCCAATAGAAGTGGAGGAATTGGCTTTCTCCTTTAAACTTCGTTGGTTGGCACAAGAGTTAGGTATCGAACGTTTGATATTGAAATCAGAAAAAATGATTGGTTACTTCGTCGCCAATCCAAAATCACCGTATTACGAATCGCCTGTATTCACGAAGGTCCTCGACTACGTTTCCAAGCATCCAAGCGGTGTGAAGCTGAGTGAGAAAAACGATCGCCTGCGCATCATCTACAGCAATGTAAAAGGTTTGGAAGATGCTCGAAATCGTTTGAATGCGGTGTTGAAGGTGTGATGTTAGACGTTTGTCTTCGGTAGGATGAAACTAAGGTTTACATCTGTTGTTGCTTTGCATCGGCTTGCTCAGACAACGTACACTCCCCCCAGACAACGTACACTTCTGAAGACAGAGTGCGCTCCCGAAGCACAATCCTTCAATCCATCAATCATTCAATCATTCAATCATTCAATCATTCAATGCTACTGGGCAATCTAATCCATATTCATTCTAAAAACTATTTCGCGTAATATTGATTATGCCGTTTAATCGACTCAATCACTCGATATTAGGAGAAATCCGACCGCGATTTGCACTGAAAATTCATGCAGATCCGCAGCAGGCTATGGATCATGTTGAAAACTCAATTTACAAAGACAAAACGGTATCTGGCAATCGGTCCAATCAGTTGATTTTTGTGAAAATTCCTACCTGGGAACAGCATTATTGGTCTCCAGAAATGAGTGTTCGGATCGAAGTGGAAGAATATACAGATTACACCACCG
The DNA here is from genome assembly GCA_041582905.1 of Crocinitomicaceae bacterium. Taxonomy (GTDB): domain Bacteria; phylum Bacteroidota; class Bacteroidia; order Flavobacteriales_D; family Crocinitomicaceae; genus UBA4466. The sequence goes on from JBFHGY010000581.1 coordinate 1,641, forward strand.
TAGCATGTCTTGTTGGTCCACGACAAACCGTTTGGGCGCTGTGGGCATTTATTTATTCCTCCATTTTGCTCGTGACCATTTTCGGTGGCATTTTCGGTCTTGTACAGTACAATCAACAGGGATCGAGTCCATGGCTGTGGGTTCTTCCCATCGGCGTTGTGTTGCTTTCCTCTGCTTTCATTGCCTCAAAAATCGGTCAGCGAAAGGGGCGTGATCAAATGTTGCATCTCATCAGCTTTTTGTATCACACACTAGAAGAAATTGGATCGGTTGAACGGATAGAGCGCACGTAAGGTGAGTTCTGAATAAGAATTTTTCCTTAAAATATATCGAATTATTCTACGTTTGTAACCTACAAACTTATGATCGCATGCGCTACATTTTCTTATTCCTCGTTACCATCTTTCTAGCTTCGTGCGGAAACCACAAAATGCGTTTCTCCAGATCAATCAGCACACAACAAAAAGTGGTTGAGATTTCTGAAGTGCACACACTGAAGAAGGCCGTTTCATCAAGCGATGACTCACAGGTACTTTCATCAGATGAAGTGACACCGAACGCATCGAGTACCGAGGAAGCTAATACGTATGTTTCGGAGCAAGACCTTCCACAATCGGATGCACTTTATACGGAAATTCCATCCATTTACGATAATCCTGAAGACAGTACCGTTGTATCTCGAGAAGAAGCCGAAGAAATCAAAGAAGAAGCATTATGGGCTGCAAATCAGGGAAAATTATCCCTCACTTTTTCCATTCTCACCCCACTCTTTTTTCTAGCCGGAGCTATCATATTTATATTTGCTCTTTTGGGAGGTGTTGGACCCGCTAGTGCTATACTTGGGATTCTTTTGCTAGGGCTCAGCGTTGCCAGCATCATTCTAAGTATGATTTTTGGTATCCGATCATTGAATGCGCAATACAATACGGAAAAAGGTAGGAAAAAAGCCATTGGAGGTATTGTGATCTCCTCCTTCTTTATCGCACTCTTCATATTCAATATTGTTCTAGGTTTGTTGTAACAAAATTGATCAACACCGAAGTTGTGTTAACTTTGAGGCATGTCTGCAAAAGCC
>JBFHGY010000582.1:0-2715 GCA_041582905.1 Crocinitomicaceae bacterium
CACCCGCTCGATAACACACGTCTTCATATATTTTTTGGTACTTATTCGGTAACGGTTTGTACTCTGTTCCCCAATGCATGTTGCAAACGATGTAGTCTACATTCATCGATTTTGCCTTTGCGATATCCGCCTTAATGACCACACTGTCGATGTAGTTAATGATAAGCGGCTTCGGAACAGATAAACCATTCGTTCCATACGTATAGTTGAGCATGGCTACTTTGAGTCCATTTTTCTCAACAATCAATGGGTAATTTTCGTCGCGTTCTTTTTGATTTCTGAAAGTTCCCGTGTGAGGAACACCGAGTTTATCCAAAACGTCTAGTGTTCGAATGACTCCTTTTGATCCTCTGTCGCACGAGTGATTATTCGATGTCAAGATCACATTAAATCCAGAATTCACCAATACTTCTGATAGTTCATCAGGAGCAGAAAACTGCGGATATCCTTTGTACGGTTTTCCTGCTTGGGTCACTTCTAGGTTCGCTACGCGAATGTCATATTCGTTGATGATCGGTTTCACAAACTTGAAGCCGTCGTCGTACTCATAGTCTTTTGTCGTAGGATTGTATGCTGCTTCAATTTGACCATCATGCTGCATGACGTCACCCACAAAGATCATCGAAAGTTTTGGGTTCTCTTGCGAAAAGGAAAGCGAAGAGAGGAAAAGAAAACTAAACAGCCACAACAGCCTTGATGTGCGGATGTGGATCATAGTTGAGTAGTTCAAAATCTTCATATTTAAAGGCGAATATGTCATTTACTTCTGGATTGATTTTCATAGTTGGCAATGGACGAATATCTCTGCTCAATTGCAATTTGGCTTGTTCCAAATGATTGTTGTAGAGATGAGCATCACCAAAAGTATGAACGAAATCACCAGGTTCAAGGTTACATACTTGTGCGAGCATCATTGTTAATAATGCATAAGAGGCGATATTGAAAGGAACACCCAAGAAGGTGTCAGCACTTCGTTGATACAATTGACAGCTCAGTTTTCCATCTGCCACATAAAATTGGAAGAGCGTGTGACAAGGAGGTAAAGCCATGTTGTCTACATCCGCTACGTTCCACGCCGAAACAATATGTCGACGCGAGTTTGGGTTGTTTTTCAAGTTGTCAACCAATTTTGTGATTTGGTCAATTGTCCCACCATGACCATCTGGCCAACTTCTCCATTGATGTCCGTAAACAGGACCGAGATCACCGTTTTCATCAGCCCATTCATCCCAAATACGCACCTTGTTTTCTTTCAGGTATTTGATATTCGTATCACCTTGTAAAAACCAAAGTAACTCATGAATGATCGAGCGAAGGTGTAATTTCTTCGTTGTAACAACGGGAAACCCTTCGGATAAGTCGAAACGCATTTGATGCCCAAAAACAGAAATCGTTCCGGTTCCAGTACGATCACCTTTTTGTGTTCCGTTATCTAAAATATGTTGAAGTAAGTCGTGATACTGTTTCATTCGTTCTGAGTTTTGCGCATTTTTTCTTGAGACATGTAAAAGTACGGCTTACCCATTTATTCTAAAAGCGAATGTTCGTAAATGCGTTCGTTGGTGGAAAAGTTGAAAGGGATGAGATTAGTCTTTGACACTTCGAAATAAGTCGATATGTCGATGTGAATTGCGCAACCTTTCTTAAGTACATCTTGATGAGGTTGCTCAAAATGGTTCATGTCAACTCTCTTTCGTATCTTTCGGATATGAAATGGCTCATCATTCCTGTATTACTATTTCCATTTATGCTGACAGCACAGAAGGAGATCAAATTGAAGCGAAAGTACCTCGCGAAGTACGAAGGAACTGTTCCTGCTTATTCCATGGGATCTGCATTAGAGGTCGTCGATGTGGAAGAAACCCCGATCACGGTCACAATTGGCAAGAGTTTTATCTACACAACAATTGGTGATCGAAAATTGCAAGGAACTTACGAAGTAATGTTTGAGGCTGATACGTATTACTTGTTGGATGCTACCATGACAGGTCAAATGGTGAACGAACGAATCTTGGTTTACAAGCGTGGAAAGCGCATAGCACGGGATGGAATGTATCCACAACCTTTGGCGGATTTAACGAAAACGCGCAGAAGAAAATAAACGCATTCTGTCAACTTGGCAGAAAAACAGCTCAGGCACAATAGTTGACGAAATCGGTTGTGCAAAATCAACATCAACAACATCAATTTGGATCGGCAGTAGAGGCGATTGTCTATCCTATTCTCTTGGTGATCGTGATGTGGTTGGTGTTTTGGGCAGACCATCTTTTTCCTGAGATTCCATTCTATAAATATGGTGTGATTCCAAAAGAGACAAGCACGCTGAAAGGTATTTTGCTCATGCCTTTGCTTCACTCGAAGCATGAAATCGCCCACATTGTCAATAACTCGGTTCCCACGGCCATTTTATTGGGTACCTTGATTTATTACTATCGAGAAATTGCGTTTCGCGTTTTCGCACTTTCATGGTTACTCACTGGGATTGGTTTGTGGGTGTTTGCAGCCAATACGAGCAGTTATCACATTGGAATGAGTGGAGTTGTGTACGCTTTGGCTGCATTTCTGTTTACGTCGGGTGTGTTACGAAAGTATCGACCGCTTCAAGGAATCTCTCTTTTTGTAGCCTTCGTTTATGGTTCTATGGTGTGGGGAATTTTCCCGATCGAACCAAAAATCTCATGGGAAGGTCACTTATCAGGAGCTATTACAGGAATG
>JBFHGY010000583.1:0-2714 GCA_041582905.1 Crocinitomicaceae bacterium
CACACCCGATCATTACATCCACGTCGATCATCTCAATATGGATGCGGCAGGCGGACATTTTGATATTGACGGTTATTTCAACGGCTCAAATCCAAAGGAAATTTATTTCAATCCTGAAATTGATGCGAAAAACGTAAACCTCGACAAATTGCTTTTCAAGTTTGAGAATTTTGGTCAGGACTACATCGTATCTGAGAACTTGCACGGAATCTTTTCTGGAAAAATTACGGGAAAAATTCTCATGCATACCGACATGACACCAAATATCGATGATTCAGAAATACATGTCGACTTGGATGTCACGCATGGTCGATTGGAGAAATTCTCCATGCTTGAATACATGTCCGAATATTTCAGTGATAAAAATCTATCGAAAGTCTTATTTGACACCTTGAACAATCACTTAGATTTGGTTGATGGAGTGATGACGATTCCAACCATGACGATCAATTCATCCCTTGGGCACATGGAAATTTCGGGTAAACAAGATTTGATGGGAAATATGGAATACTATTTGAGCATTCCTTGGAAGATGGTCACCAAAGCGGCGTCCTCAAAGCTTTTCGGTAAGAAGAAGGAAGAAGTTTCGGATGATCAAGTGGATGAAATTCAATATGGTTCGGAGAAACAGCGTTATGTCAATGTGAAGATTGTCGGCGATGAAAACGGTTATAAGTTCACGCTAGGGAAACCGAAGAAGAAGAAGAATTAAGAATGAGGATGGCCCTTCGACTAGCTCAGGAACCATTAGAACGGAGTGAATGAAGAATTACCTTCTATTATTTATTGTATGCATTTCAATGAATGGTTTTGGCCAAACAATCGTTGATTTCTCCATGTCTGATTGCGATCGTGGTTCTTATCCTCAATTCACCAAAAACCGCTTGCTTGCGAAGGAACTTCATAATGACACCTTACTGCTCAAATTGGGAATGGTATTAAACTGTGGGGTTGAACCGATTCCAGTTGTACAATTGTCGAATGATTCTCTTTTTATAGCTTTTAACGACACGTCTACTTCTTACACGATGTGCGATTGTTGTTTCGAACTCGACTTTACCTTGACCGAAATCCCAGATACCCATTTTGTCATTTTCTATGGTTTGAGTCGTACGAGTTTGAATGGTGAAGCGATGTATTATCGAGAAATAGGACGCGTAAAGAACAAGTATATTTTCCCTTCTTACTACGAAATTGAAGAGGCATTGAATGAGAAAAATCCGAATCAACGGAATGAAAACGGTGAAAAGATTGGCATTTGGAACGAATCGGTATCATCCGATGCGAACAGTCCGTTTTGGATTTCCAGCTATGAACTCGACGAAAATAATCATTCGAAACTTGTTTGGAGAGTACGCTTTTCAGCAGATCCCTACGCTAGAATTGAGGAAGTAGTTGTTCGGAGCAGTCCGCAGAATCTTACTTCCATTGAGGGAATTACTTATTACAAGATGTTTGGGATTGATACAATTCGGGATTGATTGCTCTACCCTCTCATTTTATCCAATAAATCGCTCAATTGTTGTGCTTCTTCCTCTGTGAGACATGAAGAAATCATGCTCGATCGGTCACTATTGAACTCCTTATCGATTTCAGTCAGAAGATTCAGACCTGCTTCTGTGATTTCCACATACACTACACGTCGATCGCTTTCACAGCGAACACGATTGATCAACCCTTTGTCGAATAATTTATCCATCAAACGTGTCGTATTCGGCGATTTCTCCACCATTCTACTTTTTACGTCATTTACGGAGATGGATTCCTTCGCTCCGCGTAAGATTCGAAGAATATTGAACTGAGCAATACTCAGACCATACTCTGCCATGAATTTATTCTGCTTGGTCGCAAAAAAGTTGGAAGTATATCGAACGTTCACAACAGCTCGATGCCACGGAGATTGAAATTTACTTTGGATAGCGTCATCAATTTTCATAGTACAAAATTAATTACCTAGGTAATATCTACAAAGTTTTTCTTCATAAAACTTAAAAAATGTCACAATAGTGTGCAAGACATCTCTTAGAATAATTCCGTATCTTAACGGAATTCAAAAAAAAGACCATTTTCGTCATGTACAACAGACTCAAGATTCACACTTTCAAACAACTGGACATTCTTCTTTCCTTCAGTTTAATTCTTCTACTTCACCTTACCGCTTCAGCGCAGTTAAACGATGAATACTGCGGAACAACCATCGATGAAGCGAATTATGACCATTTAATTGAGCTCAATCAACGGTGGGAAGATCGTGCTATCCGTTCGGATTTATCCAAAGCATACGGAGGAACAACATTTTTTGTCCCTGTTCAAATGCACCTTATTCGACAAGATTCTGGATTAGGCGGAAGTACGGAAGCTGAAGCGTTGGCGGCTCTTGACAGAATGAATGAGTATTACATCGATGCGAGCATTCATTTTTACTTGTGCGACGATATCAACTTTATTGATAATTCGAATTACTATGATTACCACAAGGATCAAATGAATGAATTGGATGCTGCCTACAGCCAAGACAATGTTGTGAACATTTATGTGGCGAACACGGCTACGAATAGTTCTGGATCGGGGATTTGTGGTCATGCTCAAGGTCCAGGAGGACTTGATTTCATTATGGTGACCACTTCCTGCATGAATAACGGGAGTACACTCGCCCACGAAATGGGTCATTACCTTGGATTGTATCACACACACACCACGTCATTTGGTAGCGA
>JBFHGY010000584.1:0-2701 GCA_041582905.1 Crocinitomicaceae bacterium
ATGTGTAAACGCTGAAGTATATGAGTGTAACACAATGTTGGTGGCACAACAAACAAAGAAATTGGTAGAAAGCGATTCATTGAAATCCACACAAATCGTTGAAGCTGTTAACGAAAGCTCTACTTTGAACACGAAGTTCCGTAAAGGGAAGTTTGATCTTGAAAAAACAGCATTCATCGAAGCAGCAAAATCTCCATTGAAGAAAGGAGTGAATGACATCTACGAGTACGACGGAAAATTCTACGTGGTAAAAGTATTGGAAGAAATCCCTGCTGGACCAAAAGAATTCGACGAAGCAAAAGGAGCCATCACTTCAGACTACCAAAACTATTTGGAGAAAGAATGGATGAAAGAAATTGAGGCGAAGCACAAAATTGTTGTAAACGAGGAAGCGCTCTACTCTCTTGGAAAATAAATTCCACATACGAATTTTACAGGCTGGTCTTTGGGCTAGCCTGTTTTTCTTTGGTCTTATTTCATGTGGATCAGATGGTAAAGTGGTCGCAACCGTTGACGATAGCGAACTCACCGAATCGGATGCAATGATCCTCATGAAGCATCTCGGATATGATATCAACAACGAGACAGAATACAATGCCTTTATCATACAATGGTGCGAGCGCGAAACACTGAAAAAAGAACTCGAAGAAACCAATCCTGAATTGTACAAGCTTGTTCAACTTCGAGCGGATGCTTTTCAAGGAGAATTAGCTCAATTCTACCTGGAAGAAGAACTATTGAAGGGAAACCTCGATACGAATGTGACGTACGATGAAATGGCATCCTACTACACACTCCACAAAGATGATTTCATTTTGAGTGATTACCTCGTAAAAGCACTCTACCTGAAAATCCCGAAAACGGTTGAATTCAAGTCGGAAGGAATCGATGAAGCCTTCATGTTAAAAAATGATAAAGACCTTTCCCAAGTAAATTCTTATGCTAAACTTTACGCAGAGAATTTCTATTTCAATGATTCATCGTGGATTTACTTCAATGAATTATCGAAAGATATTCCATTAACAAAATACAATGTAGACAACATCGTTCTAAACAGAACGAAAACCTATTTTTCGGATGACGATTACACCTATTTCCTGAATATCATTGATTTCACGCTGAAAGATGAAATTCCTCCTATGGAATTCGTTGCAGATCAAATCAAGGAAATAATTGTCCTGAATAGGCTACAAGATTTAAAAGAACAGTACGGATCAACGATGATTCGAAAGATAAAAGACAAGCATGAGATTAACATTAGTAAGTAGTTTATTCCTCCTTATTTCCTTCGCTTCGAATGGACAGAAAACGATCGATAAAATTGCGGCTCAGGTAGGCGACAACATCATCTTACTTTCAGATATTCAAGCGCAAAAAATTCAGGCGGCACAAGCTGGAATGGAATTGTCTTCTGAAATGGATTGCAACATGCTCGAAGAGTTGATGTATCAAAATCTGTTGGTCAATCAGGCAAAACTTGATAGTATCGAAGTCTCACCTGAGATGATTGATGCGGAAATGGAACAACGTTTACGTGTAATCGAAGCACAAATCGGAAGTCGCGAGCGAATGGAAGAATTCTACGGGAAAACGGTGGCTCAAATTAAGAATGAATTCCGCCCGATTATTGGTGATCAAATGCGTGCTCAAGAAATGGAGCGACAAATTACCGCTGAAGTTACCGTTACTCCACGCGACGTGAAGGAGTTCTACAAAATGATTCCTGCCGACAGTATTCCGTTGATCAACGCGCAACTCAGTTTTCAACAAATTGTGATCTATCCAGAAATTGGAACAGATGAAAAAGACGCCGCACGTAAACGATTGGAAGAGATTCGTGGACAAGTAATGAATGGAACTCCATTTTCTACTGCTGCCCGATTGAATTCAGATGACCCTGGAAGCGCGAGTCAAGGTGGGAAAATTACCGCATCCAAAGGAATGATGGTAAAACCGTTCGAAGCAGCTGTTTTCAGTTTGAAAGAAGGAGAAGTTTCGAACGTGTTCGAATCAGAATATGGGTTCCACATTGTGAAACTCGAAAAGCGCCTCGGAGATGATTACACGTGTCGCCATATTTTGATCGTTCCTAAATTCAACGATGCTGACATTGAAGCGGCTGCCTACCGATTGGATTCGTGTTACCAACGTTTGATGGCAAATGAAATCACATGGGAACAAGCGGTATTGGAGTATTCGAACGACGAATTCACACGTTTGAACCAAGGAATCATCACCAACCCAGTTACTGGTAATCAGCAATGGGACGCTGAAAACCTCAATCAAATTGACCAACAAATTTATTTGTTGACGCAGAATATGAAAGTTGGAGATATTTCTCAACCGAATTTATACACGAATGCTCAGGAACGCAAGCAAGGAGTGCGTATCGTTCGATTGATGAACCGTACCAAGCCTCACAAAGCGAATTTGACAGACGATTACGAATTGATTCAAAAGGCAGCAGAGAATGAGAAAAAACGCGTTGTCATCAATGAGTGGATCGTGAACAAAATCTCTTCAACGTATATCAAGGTAAATTCACCATTTGAGGAATGTACATTCGCAAATCCTTGGATGAAAGAGTAGAAAGTTTATCTTTAAAAGAAATTTTTTAAACCTATGTCAGATAAGGCTGCAATTGACCAACTCGTTGTACACTACAAAGAACTCAAAAATGAAATCCACAAAGTAATCGTCG
>JBFHGY010000585.1:0-2700 GCA_041582905.1 Crocinitomicaceae bacterium
ATCACCTTATCGGCTTTGAGAAATGCGTACCGCGGAGGATCGCTAGAGTTCTCTCTATCGTACATCAACCGTAACGACGCATTGTTTAAAACACGTAAGCGTAGACTTTAATCGTACATTTCGTGACTACTCGATTTTCGTTTGTTCTGCTGGTACTTTTTCTAATCGGACAAAGTTGTGCAGAGGAAAAACCAGACGCTCCTTCCTCAGACTTAAATGAGTTGAAGAAGTTTATCAGTCTGGAAAGATATCAACCCAACAAGGTAAAGTGGACCTATTCTAAAATAGGAGATGCTTCCGACCGAATTCCTGGTCCTACTGATTATGCGCTGAAAGCTGAAATGGAATTTTCTCCCAGTACGATAGAGCAAATAAAGAAGGATTATCTTCTTTTTTCAGTTGCTCCCCAACCTATTTTTAAAAAGAGTTTTCAGTTTGATTGGTTGAGTAAAACCAAGATAAAAGCATTGGGTTCAAAGAATTTTCATGTATATCAACCAGTACTTTTTGGAGTTGAGAGAAGAGGAAGTTTCATCATACTTGATGACAAAACAGTTTTATTACACTATTCGACGTGTTAAATAGAAATACAGGAAGGCGGAACACCTCCTGTGAAAGTAAGCATCATCACTACGCTTTCTTCATAGAACGAAAGAACGCAAAAATGCGCTTGTGGAAGAACGCAAAGAGCAACACATAAGGAATCAGCATGAGAATGATAATACCATAATTGATGTTACTTCCGAAAGCATTTTCATCCAATTCGCTCCCTTGTTCTGATAGAAGTTTACACTGCGAACAACCTTGTCCAAATGCAAAATCCACAATAAAAAGTGCGATGATAACGAGCGTTATTAATTTCAACTGCTTCATACTGCAAATTTACGGATTTTATCAGATATACGAATCTTCGAATAAACGGATTGTACCAATACCTGAACGGCAGTATGAACCTTAAAAAAATCACTTAAATTTGTTGTTATGAAAATAGCTGTAGTTGGTGTAGCATTGATGTTCGCGTTCTTTTCGTGTAACACAGAAGAAAAGGAAACGGAAAGTCTCTCGCTGGAAAAGGCGATTGAAAAATATCCAGATAGTGTTGAGCTAATAGTGAAACGCGGTCGTATCCGTATGGATGCATTCGATTTTAAATGGGCCATGTCTGATGCGGCAACGGCATTTCGCTTGGACAGCACGAACCTCACAGTGAAAAAATTCTACGCAGATGTCCTCAACAATCGACCTGATCGAACCAGTGAAGACATTTATATTGCGCAGCGACACTACCATGATCTGCTCAAGAAAGATGCGAAAAACCCGGAGTTATTAGTAAGCTTGGCTTCCACTTACAGTATGCTTCAAGATTTCGATACAGCTTTCGAGTACATTAACAACGCATTGAAAATTAACCCTCGTTATCGCGAAGCGTATCAATTAAAAGGTTCGATTTACCGTGCACTTGGAAACACCGAGCTGATGAAGTCTTCATACGAAACAGCTGTTCAACAAGACCCTGAATTTTACGAAGGATATTTGATGTTGGGAGCGATTTATCAAGAAGAGAAAAACCCCGTTTGCATCGAATATTTCACAACGGCACAAGCCTTACGACCAAAAGAACCAGAGGCGAAGTATTCTCTGGCGTATGCAAAGCAGCATTTTGGAAAAGAAGAGGATGCAGCCCAAATGTATCGTGAGATGGCAAGAGACACATCTGATTATTACTCCTCACAAGCATTGTTTCAATTGGGACACATGAAGCAATTCCGTTATGGAGATTTGGACAGTGCAAAGTTCTTCTATTCAAGAGCAACAACGGTGGAACCTCGTTTGTATCAAGCTTATCACAACATGGGAATTTGTTACGATTTGGAAGGCGACAAAACAAGTGCTTTGCGCTCGTTCAGTAAAGCCTTGAAGTACAATCCTGATTTCGAATTGTCGCGAGAGTATGCCGATAGCATCCGCTTTCTGTGAATACTAAACAAGCATATATTCAACTTGTTGGGGACGCATTAATTCCGCTCGCTGGAGTGTTCTTTTTTGATTGGAGTCTGTATTTTATTCTTCTTTTCTATTGTCTCGATTTAATTGCCAGTGAGGTAGTTTCACATCTTAAATCGAAAAAAACAATTGAATTTAACGGAAATAGTAAAAAACCGTGGTTAGTGAATGGTGTAAAAAGCGCACTGTTACTGATTGTTTCCTTAGTGGCCATTCATTTGGCGGTATATGCAATTCATCCTGATATTAATTTCCAGCAAGCCTTTATTGAGTTCATGGCCTACGAAGAATTGGGAATCGCGCAAGGATACATTTTAGTTCCTTTTGTTGGTTTTGCCGCGTATCAATTGTACCGAATGGATTTCTTAATGCCAGCGAAATATCGAACGATTGAGTTACGAGAAATTTGGAAGCCTCACACGACAGCCTTGATCATTATAATTCTCGCTGCAGGTTTCACATTTGGAGTATCTCAACTCATTGTTTTTAGCGATTTGGTGTACGTATTATCCATCGTAGGAGTGAGTTCGATCTACCAATTATCGATCATTCGTAGAAAAAGTTCAAAACGGTAAATACCGTATTTTCCGAACTGATAAACAGCACTATTCGCAGGGTGAACAGTCTAAAATTCACTATTTTGCAGCTCAAACTAAATTACTTATGAAAAAGATATTGATGGTAGTTGCTACAGGA
>JBFHGY010000586.1:0-2699 GCA_041582905.1 Crocinitomicaceae bacterium
CTATCACTACGCGCAGATGTATGAAACGGATGAATTCGTAGCTGTCGTTTATATCGTGAAAGATGAATTCATGGGAGATGCCGCTCCACTATTATATCGTATGGCGACGTTTACTCACGACGGAAAGCTAATCGATAAAAAGCGAATTGGTGGAAAGGAATACCTAAGCGATAACCTTTGGGAAACTACGTTTAACAAAGATCGAACAATTGATGTTAGCATTCTCGAAGCTACTTATGAAAGTGATCCTGAAGATGTAGGATATTATGACAATAAAATTACCTCAACTAAGGAAGTGGGAAAGAAACGTTTCAAAGTGAATGAAACGGGCAAGATTGTCGATTTATCTCAAAATAAAGATGTTGCACAAATGCAGTAGGTTTCTGGTTGAAAAAGTCAGTAACTTCAAGGGATAGAAGTATCCAGAAACGTAGTTTTTTTTCTATTTTGGAAATCTATTCTGCGATCCCGGGCGTAGCTATATAAAGAAGCTGTGTAATGAGAACGGGAAAAAGTCTTTTGATATTTGTATTGTTTTTTGCTGCAATAGTAAGTGCATTTCTAATGTTTCGATCGTTTGTCGGGGTCACCTAATTGCGTGGTGTTGACTTCGTACTTGCTTGGATGAGGTATTTGGCGTATCCGAAAGCAATCAATAATTCTGCAATAAGCAAATTGGGAATCCAGCTGATGTAAGCAAGTATGGTGTATGTTTCTTTTGGACCGAGGCGTACTTCAAAAACATCGAATAAATAGCCATAAAAACGAAGTGTAACAGCGGATAAAGTAAGTGCATAACTCCGAATGTTCCATTTAGAGTGAGCAAGGAAATCTCCTTTTTTTACTTTCCAATAGGATAGAAACGTGGTCAGAATCCACAAGATCGATAGCAAAACAAAGCTTATTTGAGCGATTCTTCCGCCATTCGCATAAAAAGACATCACCAGTGCGGCGGGACCGCTTATTAAAAGAACAGTGACGACATAGGCATAGCCCATTGCTTTGTGCCATATTGGATACTTTCGAAGTATCCACTTATTGAATTGAAGTAAGCCAGAGATGATGACAATTGGACTTGAAAAGACGTGAACGTAGAAGCTGATTCGCCAAAGATCAATATGATAAATCCATTGTTTGGTGCCTAAAAACTCAACATTCGGTTCGAAATGAATGTAAGGAAGAGACAATAGTATCAATAAATAGGAGGCATAAGCAATCGCAAGGAAAGCCGCGCTGTTGATACATTGATAAAGAATTGAAGTAAAGCGTGTCATGCTTACGGATACATGCGCATGTAAATTGGATTGCCTTCCCAAAAGAGAGAGGCTTCATATTCTCCCTGTTGAACTTTGTAACTCATTTTGGGTTTGGGGAGGATTTTATTGGGTTCCCAAGCGACCGTCACAACATCGTCTTCCATCGACCAAGTTCCCTGAATCTCTTTCATTTGCTTTTTGCTGCGCTCTGCTTCACTGTCGTTGGACCAATATCCGCCTGGGTAATAGGAGAAAATGACAAGTCCATCTTGCTTGAATGAATATTCCCCCAAACTGTCATACGCATCTGAAAAATGATAATGCAGTGTTTCAAACGTAATTGTTGGGTTTTCACTCCATTCGATTTTCTCTTTGGTTTTGACCCGCTTCAATTCAAATGACTTCGGAGAGATAATGCCACTGTTTGAATTCCAAACACCTTTAGGTTCGGATTCCTCTCCCATAAAAACGAGCTCAAAGACACCATCAAACTCATGATCTCCTGGTTCTGCCATATATACTTTGATGGAATCACCACTTCGTTCCACTTTTCCGCTCAAATTGCGTTGAAGTCCTTTGTGGATGTTGTACCCGACGACATTGGTTTTACTCACGTAGTTGAGAATGATGCGAATGTCACTTCCTCCGAAATCACCAACATACATCCCTTTCAATGTTTCGTAATTGAACAGATCCTCCTCGGGAATCTCAGCGTGAATTTCTTCAATCTCTACAACGTCCTTTGTGATGGTCTCCGAATCTTGGCAGGCAAATAAAAATGCCATCCACGAGAAAATAACTGCGAATCGAAACATAGTTTTCAAGTTAGTGTTGTACTAATCTACGAAGAAATTTATTGATTCAATCAAGTAAGACTTTCAATATGGTCCGACCCTTGGTTCTCGGAAAATTGAAAAGGGCAGTGATCTTAAGTGTGAATAAGTTCCTTACTCAAATGCTTCAAGAGCGGCTTTCAAATAGAACTTGTCGATTTTTCGCGGAACGAGATAATCTGGTTCGATCAATAGGTCGGGAGTTTTGATGTCTGCTGGACTTGCAGAGTCGGGTAGATGTGAGTAGAAGGTATTTGGATTGACCAATAACCGAAACTTTGAGTGGGGAAGCACAGCAACCAGGGTGCCTGCATTCCCTTTGTAGAAACTTCCTCCTGCAGGTCTTCCCACCAGTTTTGCATCGCGCAAGGTCTTTAAATGACAAGCCAAAATCGAAGCAGAAGAAAAGGTTGATTCATCAGTTATCACAACAATTTCACCATCAAAGACCAGATCGTCGTCGACGGGATTAGTACGAACAATACCATCATCAAACACGTTCATCCATTTTTGCAGTCGTTGAACTCGACTCATCCATTTATGTCTACGGTAATCGACATTGCGCTTCTTCAGATGTGTTGTTTCGAAGAACTTTTTTGGTTTCTCTACA
>JBFHGY010000587.1:0-2698 GCA_041582905.1 Crocinitomicaceae bacterium
AGACCTTGCAACTGCGAAAGCCGCTCCGCCAGTGGCGGATTATTGACTTTTTCCATCGCCCAAACCTGAAGCGAGCTTCGGTTTGTTCCATGAAAAAAGCCAAGTACTTCGTACTCGGCTTTCTTGTTGCGGAGAGACGGGATTATTCCGCTCCGCTCCATGCTTTCGTCGTTCCTCCTCAGGTCGAACCGTGGTTCTCATCCACCTCTCTCAAACGAAAAAAGGTCTAACCTTTCGGTTAAACCTTTTCTGCGGAGAGACGGGGATTCGAACCCCGGGTACCCCGTTAAGAGTACGCTTGTTTAGCAAACAAGTCCTTTCGGCCACTCAGGCACCTCTCCATTCGCGTAGAGCGAGGGCAAATGTAAAAAAATCAAAACCAATTCGGAATAAAAAATGGAACTTTTTTCCCTTTTTTTGATGGATTGTTTGGAACACCTTCGTTTAGAGAAGAAAGGTAAGCCATTCGCTGGTTTTCAGAGCAAATAATAGGATCCATAATAGGTGATACGGAGCGTAGACTTTCTTTACCTGAGTAGATGCGACCATCAAACCATATCCAAGGATAAGGAAAAGTCCATTGTTACTCAATGCTCCCCAACAAAAGGGTATAATGGAGACAAGACTTAAAATGAGGGCGATTCCATTTTTTTGCTTCAATGTGCTCGCGAGAATGCCGATCAACACAATAAAATAAAAGGCTATTTGGAAATAGTCAGTGGTGAGTCCAGACATGAATTCTTGCATCTCCAGTGGAGAGTGGAAAAATGTCCAAAAGTATTGAGTGCCCAGCACGCCAACAATTCCAGCACTAATTGACAGAACTCCTGCAGCGAGCTGCTTTTTGGCATTCCAAACAAAAAACTGAATAGATACGAGTAATAGAATTACCTCATTCAGAGGAAACGGGAAAACGAATGCTCCTTGATTCAGAAAAATACTCACCGCAAAAATCACCCAAGTGAGGATGCTCAGAAAAATAGTACGTGCTTCGCGCGTCATTATTTTTTGCTCAACGCTTCTTCGACGTAGTCGAAAGTAGAGAGAATGATTGGCTGACCATCTACAACGGCGATGTCGTGTTCAAAATGAGCACTTGGCAATCCGTCTTCGGTTACAATAGTCCATTCGTCATCCAAAATTTTCACACGCTCCGTTCCCATATTGATCATCGGCTCAATGGCAATAGTAAGACCATTTTCGATTTTCTTCCCACGACCTCTTCGTCCGTAATTTGGAACTTGAGGATCTTCGTGTAATTTGGTTCCAAGTCCGTGTCCTACTAGATCACGAACAACTCCATATCCGTGCTTTTCGGCGTGTTGTTGAATAGCAAAACCAATGTCTCCAATGCGATTTCCTGCTTTCGCTTCCGCAATTCCAAGCATCAAACATTCGTGTGTAACGTCAAGTAATTTTTTTACTTCAGGCTTCAATTCACCAATCTGAAAAGTATAAGCATGATCTCCGTAGTATCCTTTGTATACAGCTCCACAATCAACCGAAACAACATCACCTTCTTTAAATGGAATGTCGGATGGTAGACCGTGAACTACTTGCTCATTTACAGAAACAAGCACAGTACTTGGACAACCGTAAAGACCTTTGAAACCAGGTGTAGCGTTTTGAGAAAGGATATACTCTTCGGCTAAAATGTCGAGTTCTTTACCCGTTACTCCAGGACCGATGCGTTCCGCAATTTTCCCCAAGGTTCTACTCACCACTTGCGCGGCATCACGCATGATTTCAATTTCGTCCGCCGTTTTATACTTGATCATGTTTGCTTTCAATAAATTCATTGTGTCAAAGATAGTGAACTACGGGGAATAAATATTACTTACCATTTATCGAACAATTTGAAATCTTCATGTGAATAAGTACTTTTGATAAAACCTCTGAATGAAAATACTGTCAGTCCTAACCCTAGCAACTGCCTTTTGCTCTGTATCCTTAGCCCAGGCACCTACCAAAATCAAGAAAAGATCACTTGAAATTGAAATCACCGAATATGGTAGTGAAAATGTAAGGATCATCACGCGTGAAACAACTCGAAAAGAGATTCTTGATGTTACCAAAGTTCGATCAAACGATTTAAAAGAATACGTCCATTGGAATACAGGTTTTGAAAGTAAACCTGAATTTGACGCATATACCGACAATTCTTTCGTGCCTAGTGCGCGTAAAAAGAAACGCAGAGTCGAATCGATCACTCAGGAAGATTATTCATCTCGTGGTGTATTTTACGATGGAACCAAATTATTCACATTGACTTTTCCATCTGTTGAATCAGGATCAATTTTGCATTGTACCACGACAAAAGAGGAGAAAGATGCTCACTTATTACCTCCGTTTTATTTTGATGATTACACCGATTGTGAAGTTTCGGAATTAATCGTGCGATTTCCGAAAAGCGTTGAGCTTGGCTATATCGACTTCAATCATGACGCGTCTTTGGGAATTGACTTTGAACAAAGTGAAGAGAAAGGCATTATTACCTATCGTTGGACGGCTAGGAATTTAAAAGCAATTAATTATGAATCAGATTCGCGGGGTAGATCATGTCATTCTCCGCATACGATTATTCATATCAAAACCTTCGGCTCAGCTGAAGATAGAATCAATGTCCTACGCGATAAGAACGATTTGTTTGATTGGTACACCAGTCTTGTTAGCGATCAACAATTGGGAGAGCATCAGC
>JBFHGY010000588.1:0-2693 GCA_041582905.1 Crocinitomicaceae bacterium
AGTGTCCAGAACTTCAATGCATCATTTCTTCTTCCACATTGGAAAGATGTTTTTCCTAGGTTGAAATCGTCTCCGTCTGTTTGGTAGAGGTAATCGGCATCATTGCTGAAGGAGTTGTATAAATGCTTTTTGTCTCGCACAAGAATAACGGAACAGGTGAGTGGTGTACCAATCATCTTGTGAGCGTTGTAACTGAATGAATTTGAACGCTCCACACCTTTCAATAAATGTTTGTATTTCTCAGAGAAAATAACACTTCCGCAATACGCTCCATCCACATGTAGCCAGATGTCATATTTTTCGGTGATATCAGCGATTTTATCAATCGGATCGAAAGCACCCAATACTGTTGTTCCTGCCGTTGCGTTCACGTAGGTAGGAATGTATCCATTAGCAATATCTTGCAGAATTTGTTCTTCCAGTTTTTCAGGAATCATGCGTCCAAGTGAGTCGGCTGGGATGTAACGTAAATTGTTTCTTCCCATTCCAGCAAAGCTGACGTTTTTAGCGTTTGAGTAATGCGATTCCTTTGAAGTGTACGCGATGAGTGGTTTTCTAACACCTTCTAAACGACAATTGGGGTCTTTCGCATCGCGTCCCATAACCAATGCCATGTAGTTACTCATCGAACCACCTGTGGGAATGGTTCCATTACTCTGAGGGCCGTAGCCAACTAAATTACAGGATTGACGAATAATTTCCTGTTCAATTCCAACTTGGGGACCAGCTACTTTGTACGTGTACATGCTATTATTCAGCATCACAGCCAATAAATCTCCTAAAATGGCTTTGCTTTGTCGGCCACCAAACAGTTGATTGAAGAATAGGTGAGTAGCCGTTTTTGGAGTGGATACAAGTACTTCGCGAAGAAGCGATTTGAAATCCTCATCGACCATGGCCGAATCTTCCAATTGTAAATCGATTGTGCTGTAAAGCTCTTGTGCTTCAATTCGATCCGCTACCGGATGTTGTTGTTCCTCATTTAATAGCGCATCAACCAGTTCGTTGAATAGAACCAGATCATTTTGAATATTCGACATGTAAAATGTAATTTTTTGTTTTAGGCAGATTCAGCCATTGTTGTGTACACCAATTCTCGGTGAATTAATTTTCCTTCGTGTAGATCGTAGCTGTTGCAGCTTCGAATAGGTTTTGCGTACAAGTGAAGTGTCATACCTCGCTCATTTGTTAAATTCTGAAGGGTATGAAATCCCATGAAGTCAATCATGTACGTCACTTCATTTTCCTTCGCAGTGTGCGTTTTAACTTCTCGCAACTCTTCTTGCTTATTGATTGAATAGATTACTTCTTCAAACTCACCTTTAATGACACGTACCCAACATTCTTCTCCACCATGGTCGTGAATCGGCGTAATTTGATTCGGATTCCAGCAGAGTAAAATCAGTTCGAATTGATCGTTTTCAAAGATGCAATTTCGAGTGTAAATTTCGTCTGACCAGTAACCGTAGTCTTCAAAATCCGCGTTGGGAATGTAGAAATTGTGAATGATTTCTGAGTACGTAGTTCTGTCTCCCTGTTTGAGTGCAGAAACAAGCTCTTCTATTGATAGGATATCTAAGGAAGTGTTTTGTATAGAATTCAAAAGATCGATACTTTTTTGTGAGAGGTAGAGCTTAGGGGATATCCCAAAATTCATCCAAACACGTGATTTCTCGAATTTCAAAAATAGTCAATTTTTTGCAATTTTCTGATTGTTTTTGATTAGTTTTTAGCGATTTCATGAAAAAAATGATCGTTTTTGATCGATTTTCATTCATTTTTGGTTTTTCCAAAAAAGGTACCTTTTTAGGGTATTAAACACTGAACGCTTAGGGAGGTTAGCTACTGGTAGCGTACGAATTACAGAATATGGACAATCAAGATTTTTACATCAAAATTGGGGTGCTCGCAGCGTATGTCGGCGTGCTTTTTTTAATCGGAATTTTAGCTTCTCGTCGAATTAAGGACATGAGCGACTACTATGTAGGAGGAAAGAAAATGAAATTCTGGGCGGTCGCTTTTTCAGCTAGAGCTACAGGCGAGTCGGGTTGGTTGTTAATCGGTTTGACAGGGATGGGAGCCATTGCCGGATACTCCAGTTATTGGGTGGTAGCAGGTGAATTGCTCGGTGTCTTTATCTCGTGGCAGTTCATGGCGAAACGCTTTAAACGAAGGTCTGATAGTTATGGAGCGATAACCATTCCTGATTATTTGGAATCACATTTTAAATCTGCTAAGCATACATTGCGCATCATTGCAGCCTCGGTACTGGTGGTTTTTGTCACCATTTATGTGGCTTCTCAAATGGATGTGACCGGAGTTGCCTTCGAATCCATGCTGAAAATTCCCTACGAATACGGCGCACTCATTGGTTTTGTGATCGTGTTGATTTACATTTTTATCGGTGGTTTTGTGGCGGCAGTGTGGTCGGATATGTTCCAAGGAATCCTCATGTTTTTTGGATTGATTTTACTTCCTGTGGTGATTTGGTTTTCCATGGATCATGGGGCAGGAGTGACGGAAGGATTGAATGCGATTGACCCTACACTGACGCAGGTCATGGGGCGAAGCGATGACGGATGGATGAATCTGTTCACAATTCTAGGCTTTTCTATGATTGGATTGGGCTTTCTGGGATCACCTCAAGTATATGTCCGTTTTATGTCAATCGATAGTGAGAAATCCATCGATAA
>JBFHGY010000589.1:0-2693 GCA_041582905.1 Crocinitomicaceae bacterium
AACAGTCGATTATGCCGCAGCTAAAAACGATACAAAACTTCCCAAATTGATCGAATACATTGGAGAAAATCCTCTTCCCACCGGGCAAGAAAAATCCTATCTCATCAATGTCTACAATCTCTTTGTGATTTCAAAAATTGTCGACAATTATCCTATCGGTTCTCCGATGGACGATAGCGGATTCTTCACGGATAAATCCTTTCTCATCAATGGAGAGAAAACCTCATTGGATCATCTCGAAAATGGGATTATCCGAAAAGAGCATTCGGATCCGAGACTTCACTTCGTACTGGTGTGTGGGGCAATGGGCTGTCCTCCGATTACCAATTTCGCGTATCGACACGAACAATTAGATGCACAACTCGATCAACAAACCAACTTAGCTCTCAATAATGATGCGTTCGTTTATGCTGGTGATGACAACGACGTCTACCTTTCTGAAATTTTCAACTGGTATGCAGAAGATTTTGGAAAAAATAAAAAGGAAATCATTGCTTTCATTAATACGTATCGAAAAGAGAAATTTGACGAAAATTCTACCATTAATTATTATCCATACAACTGGACATTGAACGATGCCAATTCGAAAAAAGTTGACGTTGACCTCTCCCCTAATTCAATCGAACCGAGTCAAGGAACGAACCTCCAAACCTTCACTGCTGGGAGTTTACTCGGAAAAGGAAAAGCTGATTTCACGCTTTTCAATACCATGTACACCGAAAACAAGCAATTATGGATGGGAAATCGTTTTTCGGGATATCGTTCTACGTTTATGACGCATTTACTGCAAGTTACCTACGGTATTACGAAGAATAAGCGTGTTAACATTGGATTTGATCTCTCTTTCCGATCTTCAGGAAACTCCAACGATTCGACATTTTCAGGAATTGCTCCCGCTTTTTCATACAAAAACACAGCCACCAGTCGCGTTGGTATCACCTCAGCAGGTATCCGTTTGAAAGTTCAGCCATTTAAGCAAGTTGCCGATTTCTCGATTCAATCTACTTTTAGTATTCCGACCATCAAGCATCCGGAAGGGCTATACACCAACAACACTGAGGATGATTTATACTGGGCCGATTGGGATCGATACACCTGGTGGAATCAATTTTTCTATTCCAAAACATGGGGAGATTTCCAACTGTTTACCGAGTTAGATTTATGGTTCCGATTCAAACGAAACGACAGTCAGATTGGCATGCTCGACTTACCTGTTAGTGCCTTCTTTAGTTACTTCCCCACGAAAAAAATCACCTTTTACGCGATGACGCAGCACGTTCATCGTTACACCAACAACATCGACCCAAATAATCCGAATGTGACTGACTGGGTTGTACCGATGAATTACACTGCTTCAGGAGTAGGATTCAAATATCAAATCTTATCTAATCTTAATCTTGAATTATTATACACGAATTTTTGGCGAGGACGTAATTCAGGTTTAGGAAATACGTTTAACTTGGGCATCAAATTCTTAACAAAGTGATTCCACGTTTTGCCGTCATTCTATTTCTATTGTTTTCGAGTCAGGTAAATGCTCAGCAGATCGACTCAATTACCTTTTCTGGGCTCACCACTACGAACGAGAGCTATTTACGCGACATCATTTCCTGTAAGGAAAAAGGCATGTTTAGCGTAGAGACATTTAAGGATGATATTTTTCTATTGCGCAATCTTAATTTATTTTTCGAAGTAGAAGGTATTGCTACCACACACGATTCCATTTCGTACAACTTGACGTTTCACATCCGCGAAGCGAATTATGTATACCCTATACTTTCAGCATCCGGTTTCGATGATCAGTTAAAACTTCAGATAGGTGTGAATCATATTAACTTCTTGGGGAGAGCGCAATCTATTGGCGTGCTCTATCAGTATTATGATCGCCATTCCATCGCGCTTTTTCATACCTCCAAGCGACATTCCAATGGTAAAACAGGACATGAAATTGCATTAGCCAAATACTCTACCATTGAGCCGCTCTACTTCACTTCGAGCATGGGAAAAGATACGGTGAGTGCTTTCAATTTTGACAATTATTCCATTTCGGCAGGCGGACATTATTGGGTGGGACGCTATACGAATGCTGGTGTCGGTGCTGCGTATATGTACGAAGATTACCAGCAGCGAGATGATGCCTTCGACTTGTTCGGAACGAAACGATTCAACTTCAATAAGCATCAAGTTCGGTCGCATATAGAGACAAACCGCGTTGAAAACCTATTTGAACGCAGAAAAGGATGGAAATCGCGCATTTACGGAGAGTGGATTCACACGTACGCCGATGCTCCAGCTCCGAGCTTTTTAAAACTACAGTTAACTGGAAGTTATTATCAATTGATTGGAAAGCGAGGAAACTTTGCCAGTACTATTCGTTTTGGAACAGCTTCTAATGCCGAAAGTCCATTTGCTCCTTTTGTCTTAGACGGATTTTTAAACGTGCGTGGAATTGGAAACCGCGTAGAACGAGGAACAGCTGAACTCATTGCGAATGTCGAATACCGTCATACACTTTGGACGCACAAATATGTAACCATCCAATCTGCTGCTTTTGCTGATTACGGAGCCTTACGAACAGCTGGAACTACATTTAGCACCCTGTTTGATGATGCGTATCCCAACTTATATGTTGGCGGCGGCTTCCGGTTCAACCTCAATGTTATCTACAATACGTGCATTCGAGTAGACTATTC
>JBFHGY010000590.1:0-2690 GCA_041582905.1 Crocinitomicaceae bacterium
ACGACCATCGATTGCATCCAGAGAAATTACTATCGATTATTGAATTGTCTGAAGAGAAACTAGGACTGAAAGATGAAGAAATAGAGGTGGAGTATCAAGGAGAAACCATCGGAAAGTACGGAATTGAAGTGGAAGGAGATGTGTTCATGTTGACTTCACTAACTACGGATTGTTTAGCCAAGGACAAATGTGGAATTCCTCAGGAGAAACTAAAAGTTCCACTGTCGATGCTCTCAAAGAAAGAATCAAATTCATGTGCTCCAGGATCTGGGTGCTGCTAATCGAATACAGATGTACAAGGAAATACAACAGGTTATAGACAGATTGGATCTTGAATTCATTTCAGAAACTCGTAAGCAGGAACTTGATGTTCTGATTAACTATGTTCAGTCAAAGGTCGACCAACATCTACCGATTCAACTGAACTTTATCTGTACGCACAATTCACGCAGGAGTCAGTTTTCACAAGTATGGGCTCAGGTAGCAGCGGATTACTACGGTGTCACCTTGAAATCATACAGCGGAGGAGTAGAAGTAACCGCATTTAATGAGCGAGCAGTTGCTTCGTTGGAACGATTCGGATTCTCAATTGTAAAAGATGGGACGGAAAACCCGCGATATGCTGTGCGGTGGAGTGAAGATTTCGATCTGCTCATTATGTTTTCGAAACTGTATGATGATGTTGTCAATCCATTTGAGAATTTTGCAGCGATTATGACGTGTTCTCATGCTGATGAGAATTGTCCACTTGTCGTTGGATGTGAAGAGCGCATTCCGATTCGTTATGATGATCCAAAGGAATACGATGATACACCACGTGAGTCGGAAATGTACGACGCTCGATCGCTTGAAATTGCAACGGAATTGTTCTACGTTTTTTCAAATGTTTCAAAGTCATGACAGAAGAGGCTAAAATTGGTTTTTTTGAAAAATACCTAACTGTCTGGGTACTTGTATGCATCCTGACAGGAATCGGAGTGGGGTATCTTGCTGGAGATCATATTACAGTTCTCAGTGAGTGGAATTTGGAAACCGTTAATGTACCCGTTGCTATCTTGGTGTGGTTAATGATTTATCCAATGATGGTTCAAATCGATTTTTCATCGTTAAAATACGTTTCCAGAAATTGGAAGGGACTTGGATTAACAGTTGTGGTAAATTGGTTGATTAAGCCGTTTACGATGGCACTTTTTGCTTTTGTATTCTTTGAATACGTATATGGCGCATGGATCTCTCCGGAAGATGCGGAACAGTACTTGGCTGGAGCTATTTTGTTGGGAGCAGCACCATGTACAGCCATGGTTTTTGTATGGTCATACCTCACGAAAGGTGACGCTAACTATACATTGGTTCAAGTCTCATTAAACGATTTGATTCTATTAGTCGCTTTTGTTCCGATTGTTAGTCTTCTTTTTTCTTGGTTTGACATCAGCTTTTTGAATGACAGTGGAGAGGTGATAGGAATTCCGTACAAAACCTTGATTACTTCAGTAATTGTGTTTGTGGTGATTCCCTTATTTGTAGGATACATCACAAATCGCCTTCTCATCAAAACTAAAGGAAAGGAGTGGTTCGAAAATCAGTTTTTGAAACGACTCAAACCGATTTCCATAGTGGCGCTTTTGTTGACGCTCATCCTCATTTTTGCCTTTCAAGGACAGAAAATCATTAATGAGCCATTAGCCATTCTACTCATTGCAGTGCCGTTAGCCCTTCAAACGTATTTTATTTTCTTCATCAGTTGGTTTGCTGGAAGATTCTTGAAGTTGAAACATAATGTCTGCGCTCCCTCGGCAATGATAGGAGCGAGCAATTTCTTTGAATTAGCTGTAGCCGTAGCAATTGCCATTTTTGGACTCGATTCAGGCGCTTCTTTAGCAACTGTGGTGGGAGTCTTGATTGAAGTTCCGGTGATGCTTTCGCTCGTCGGACTGGCGAATCGTTGGAGGTATTAATGCAAAGTATTGAACATAAAAATGGGCAACATGTTAGTGAAACAGTTGCCCTTTTTTGCGTTAAAATTTAGAGTGATTAATCAGCTGTGCTTAAGCTAGAAATCATGTAGCCTAATTGGCTTGCAATGTACTTTAAATCACTCGCGGTCATTTCAGTGTAATTGTTGATAGGTGCTCTGTACACGTATTGAGGACGTCGTAAGTCATCAAAGTATAACTTGGCAAATCGGTTGGCGTTTTCCGCTGAAATTGTTTTGATGGATTCAACTTGACTAGGTGCTATCTTTTGAAGGTATCCAACACCGTAGATGTCGATGAAGTCAAAATCTTCTCCCAAATAACTGTCGGTATTGATAACAATCATGCAATTTTGTGCGTCTTCCCACTCATTCCCGAGAATCACGATGTCATTCGCGTCGTAGTCACTCAGAAATTCGGTTCCACCGTACTCAAACGCTACACCGAGTTCATTCAATAAACGGGCAACATGTCGCTTCTGACGTGATGCTTTTGCTGCAGGAATGTCCTGGGCATAGGTAGTTGTAGAAACAACCAAGATCAATAATAGGTATGCTAAATTTTTCATCGTAATTCCTTAGAGTGAGTTCATGAATTGATTGAGCGTGCTTTTTGCGCGTTTCTTTCTGTTGGCACGTTTCTGTTCTTTTTCCGAAAGTGTATTTCCCTCATTCGAAGGACTTGTTTCAGTCACTTTTTCTTCTTGAGAAGTGTCTA
>JBFHGY010000591.1:0-2686 GCA_041582905.1 Crocinitomicaceae bacterium
AACCAATTGAGCAGCAAAGCCCAACGAATTTGTACGCCGTTTCAATACCGCGAAAAAAAGCGCTTACACACGCGCTTCTACATCCGATTTCCGCACAATGCCTATCACATAAAGTTCACCAGAGCATACAACACACATCGGAAGATGTTGGATCCAAATTTAGAAAGTCGTTTGACCGTCTTGGATGAGCGTTTGTTGAGCCCTGGAATGTATGAGATGAATCAATCTTTTTATAAGTGGTCTCGCGACTACTGGTGGAAAGATGAAGAGATTCACCACAGGCGTGTAAAAGCAAGGCAAGAACTCAGGAGATTCAAAAACACCTCTGCTCAAGATGCGATTGAAGAAATCACCTTTCGAGGGTTGAGGCTCTCGAAATCCGAATTTTAAAACAAGAAATCATGGGAAAGAAGTTATCTGAAGCCGATGCGAAGCATCAAGAATGGGAACGGGAAGTGACCCAACTCCATTTAAAAAATTCAAATCAAAATTGATTAACATGGGAAAGAAATTATCCGGAAGAGACCTAATCAAATTAGGCTTTCCACAAAATAATTCGGTAAATATCGCCCTCGGGCAGATCAGCCGATACAGAAAAAAAGAAACAAAACAACGGAATTTGGACGCAGCAAAGCTCGTTCTCGTGAATCCGGAAGAATACAAAGGAGATCCTATTTGGGGAAAAGTGGCGGAAGCGCTCATCCAACCCGTAGAGTTGAAAATGCACGACTTGAAAACACATCGTGCTCCGTTCTCCATCTTCGGTGAAGAAGAAATTGAAGACGAAGCCAAGCGCCAATTATACAATGCCTTGAAATTACCAGTTTCCGTTTCTGGTGCGCTCATGCCTGATGCGCATTCGGGATACGGACTTCCAATTGGTGGAGTGTTGGCAACAGAAAATGCAGTAATTCCCTACGGAGTGGGCGTGGACATAGGTTGTCGAATGGCGCTTTCCATTTTTCCAATCAAGGTGTCATACTTGAAAGGGAAGAAGGATCAATTCAAGAATATTCTTGCGGAGCACACAAAGTTCGGGATGTACGAAACACATAAACGAAAGCACGATCATGAGATCTTCTCTCGATCTGAATTCAGTGAAATTCCTCTAGTCAAAAGCTTGAAAACAAAAGCGTATAGACAATTAGGAACGTCTGGAGGAGGAAATCACTTCGTGGAGTTTGGTGTGGTAAGCATTACCGATAACGAGAACGAATGGGGATTGCCAATGGGAGATTATATCGGCTTATTGTCGCATAGCGGGTCAAGAGGGTTAGGTGCAAATATTGCAAAACATTATACGTACCTCGCCACCAAGCAATGTCCGCTACCAAAACCGGTACAACACCTAGCATGGCTAGACCTCAACACGCACGACGGCCAAGAATACTGGCTGGCAATGAATTTGGCAGGTGATTACGCCAAGGCATGTCACGACAATATTCATGCACGCATCAGTAAAGAATTGGGTACTAAACCCGTTGCGACCATCGAGAATCATCACAATTTTGCCTGGAAACAAATGGTGAATGGGAAAGAATGTGTGGTGCATCGCAAGGGAGCAACACCTGCAGCCAAAGGAGAACTAGGGATAATTCCCGGCTCTATGACTGCACCAGGGTTTATCGTGCGAGGACTCGGAAATGAAGACAGTTTGCAATCTGCTTCCCACGGAGCAGGTAGAAAGTTCTCACGAAGAGCCTGCAAAGAGCAGTTCAGCAATGGAGCAATCAAGGCTGAGTTAAAAAAGGCTGAAGTTGAATTGATTGGAGGAGGAGTGGATGAAGCTCCAATGGCGTACAAAGACATCGAACAGGTGATGGATCATCAGCGTGAATTGGTTGAAGTTGTTGGAACCTTCACCCCGAAAATCGTCCGAATGGATTCCTAATCTTTAAATCATTTAATGATGAATCTTTCACTATCAAAGACAATACAAATTACCTCAGGAAGGGGCCCAAGAGAATGCGAGTGGGTAGTTGCACAAACACTCGCGTTCTTCTTGAGTGAGATGAAAAAACAGAATATCAAAGCAAAAATTGTTGATCAACAACAGGGAAGAACCAGCCACGAAATTCAGTCAGTTACTGTCGAATTGAAAGGAAAAAACCTCGATCAACTACTCACTTCGTGGCAAGGAACCATTCAGTGGATTGGACAATCTCCCTTTCGACGAAACCACAAACGTAAAAATTGGTTTATTGGCTTTTTTGAGCTTAAAAAGAAAAAATTGATTGAATTTAACGAAAAAAATATTGAATTTCAATCAATGCGCAGCTCCGGAGCGGGAGGTCAACATGTGAACAAGGTGAGTTCTGCCGTTCGAGCCATTCACATTCCAACAGGAATTCAAGCCGTCTCAATGGACAGCAGATCTCAGCTTCAAAACAAGAAAGCGGCATTACTTCGTTTAACAGAAAAGTTGAATGAAATCAATGAAGGCAAACGAAACGGAGAAGTGACTGACAAATGGTCAAATCACCTGGAACTCGAACGTGGCAATGCGGTGAAGGTGTTTGTGGGAGAGAAGTTTAAGGAGAGGTGAATTATTTTCCCGACAAAAACCGCGCAATCGAAGACTGCAATTCGTCCTTTTCCTCTTTGTTGATATACAACATAAAAGGTTCGTATCCTTCATGATACGCATGACTCGTCAGTTTCCAGTAATTCAACCCAACGAGTGGAA
>JBFHGY010000592.1:0-2675 GCA_041582905.1 Crocinitomicaceae bacterium
GAAAGACGCGAATGTGAAGTCCAAAATGTTGCTCCAGGTGCATGACGAATTGGTATTCGATGTTCACGTAGATGAAATCGAAAAGATGCAAGAACTCGTGAAACGTGAAATGGAATCAGCAGTGGAAATGGTGGTTCCAATGGTGGTAGAAATGGAAGTAGCGGATAACTGGCTGGACGCGCATTGATAGCGTTTGGTTTTTTCATTTTGCCTCTTGGTGATGTTTAATGTATGTCGTTGGTTTTACCACAATGACACAACTTGACTACGTCAAGACACAAAGTAGATTTTCACCGCTAAGTACACAGGCCGCATTGAGCTTGTCGAATCCGATAACTGTTGGAAGAAGTCGCGAAAATGTTCTTTGGAAGAATGGTCGTTGAGTGTGACACACTGAGCGAAGTCGAAACGAACGATTCTTCCAAAATCACTACCTTTCCCAAAAGCAATAATCCTCCATGTCCATCAAAAATTGGCTGATCATTTTTCTTGGCTACAGCACAATTGTGTTGGGAGCATGGACGAGTACTCAACTACGGACGGATTTCAGTCTGACAACGCTCAACGCAGAGAACAGTAAGATCTATCGAAATTATCAAGAGTACAGCCAAAAATTCCCTTCTGAAGACAACGGCCTTGTCATTTCGATCAAAAGTGAGGGAGGTTTTAACTCGCTCGAAGGTTTTTCCGTATTGGAATATTTACGAGATGACTTAAGTAATTTCCGTGGAGTAGAAAGCGCAGTGGGAATTACCTCGGTAGAATTGCCGCAGCGAACCTTATTGGGATCTACATCTAAGAAATTAATGCCGATCGAAGACGCGAATAAGTTCGAAGAGAACTTTAAGCGATTGTCACGTTTTCCCGATGTCACACCAAAATTCCTCTCTGATGACCGAACGGCAGCGCGTATTTTTTTGACGGTCAATTGGGAGGAATTAGCACTCGATCGAATGCAACGAAACATTGAACTATACGCGTTCGATGAGGTTCATTTGATGGGAAAAGGAGTATATGCTTCCGAGATGAAAGAGTCGCTCACGTCGGAAATGATCTTGCTGCCGTCATTCGCAGGTGGAGTGTTGCTTTTTTTCTTTCTGATTTGGTTTAGAGATATCAGAAGTTTGACGGTAGTGGCAAGCATCTTGGCGATCAACTTGTCCTTATTGACCATCACTTTTTATTTGGGAGGAGTCACCATTGGATTACTCACGTCCACCACACCTTTGCTCATTTTGGTGCTGTCATTTTCCGATATCGTTCACATGATTTATAAGTTCAAACAACTGAAATCTGGCGATCTCGATGAGCGATTGAATGCAACCATTGTACCCTTGCGTTTACCTCTGTGGTTAACGACCTTAACGACAGCCGTTGCTTTCGGTTTGTTCTTCTTTGCTGAGATCAAAGAAATCACGGAATTTGCGTTGGTAACCTGTGTTGGAATCATTTTGGCGTATTTGACAGCTCGATTCTTACTTCCCATTTTCATTCGAACGTTTCGTGTTCAGCCTTTTGAGAAGAAAGCGGCGTTTTCATCCATTTCTTTAAGCTTGATTCATCTCTTAAAAAGAAGAAGAGTCATTGTGATGTTAGGAGCGGTGATTGTATTGATTTCTGCAATCAGTGTTTCGCTTAATTTCAGTATCAACATTTCGTATCATCAACAGTATGGGGACGATACGCGATTGGGAAGAGCGCTTCGTTTTTCGGATGAATATTTTGAAGGGGTACGCTCGGTAGAGGTCATTTTGACCGCAAAGAAAGGCTTAACGCAGGAAACAATTTCGAAAATTGATGAAATTGAAACGCAACTGAAAGAATACTATGGTTGTAAGTCCGTTTTTAGCGTGAATACGGCAATCCAACGGCTCCATCGATACAATCGCTTTGGAAAGCCTTCGCAGTATAAACTCCCTGAGAAATTTGATCGATCATTTCAACAAGATCTGATAAAATACCGTGATGACTTAGGTTTGGCGAACGCGATGACGGAAGATCAAACGCTTTTTCGCATCGTAGGTCGATTGCCGGATGTTGGTAGTGCTGTCTCCGAGGTGAAAAATCAAGAGTTGCAAGAAACCTTGAATCAGTTGGAAGATGAAAATCATCACTTTTTTATTAGTGGGTTTTCCTTTGTGAAGGACCAATCGAACACGCGCGTCACGAAGTTTATTTTAATTGGAATTTCGCTGAGTCTGCTGATTGCAATGATCGTTGTGGGTATTGTTTTCCGTTCGGCGCGCATCGCGGTTTTGTCCTTCTTTCCGAACTTAATGCCCGTATTGTTTGGCTTGGCCCTCATGCATTGGCTGAATATCGAGTTGAATCCGACCACGGCAATGGCGCTCTCGATTATTTTTGGATTAGCACTTGATGATACGATCTATTTCCTCAGCACAGTGAAACGTTCGTACAAACTAAAAACATCCGAATCCATCGAATTAAGTCTCCGAGAGAACACCTTTCCAGCGGCGGTTACATCAATAATCTTAATGATCGGCTTTGGGGTTTTGATGTTCTCCTCTATAGAGTCGAACCGAAATATTGGAATTTTGGTTGCATCTATGTTGTTAATTGCGTTAATTTCGGATTTGATTTTACTCCCGGCTCTGCTGCGATCATTTTGGAATAAAAGAAGGATTTAACTTGACTTACTTCGTACTTACGATATA
>JBFHGY010000593.1:0-2672 GCA_041582905.1 Crocinitomicaceae bacterium
CCCTCAACCGATTAATCATGTGCGCATTTTTCACAACATTGGCGAATTTCCCTACTGGATGCATTTTGGACCCGATGAATTGTTGGTTTGGAAAACGACACATAATCTAGAATTAGGATACTCGGATGTGTACCTAACAGATCCCGTAGATACGCTGAATATTCAGTTTCAACCATCCGAAAACCAAGTGCCCGAATTGGAAATTTATGGATTTATCTTGATGAACGACGAGCCTGGGATTTCATACACGTCAATTGGAATCAACGGAGCAGGATTGTACACTTACCTTGCAAATGAGCGCTTCGAGGAACAATTGAAAACCTATCCACCTGACTTTTTTGCGTATTCAGTAGGAACGAACGATGGGAACACAACCTACGCGAAGTTTAAGCCAGAAGTGTACAAGCGTAATCTTGAAAAGATGATGCAAATGGCACTAAGAGCGAATCCAGATTGTGCGTTGCTGCTGACAGTACCGAACGATTCCTATTATCGCCGAAGATATTTGAATAAGAATATTGCGCGTGAGCGAACCATGATTGTTGAACTGGCAGAGAAGTACAACATGGCTGTTTGGGATATGTATGGAATTATGGGTGGATTAGGCTCTAGCCGTACATGGAAGAAAAACAAGCTTATGCGTAGCGATTTGATACACTTCACATCAGAAGGATATCATTTTAAAGGAGAATTATACATCGATGCATTTTTAAAATTCATGGATCAAATGGAACAAACCCCACTCGAATACTAGCATGGATTGGCTCAATAACATATTGCCATTGGAGCGATTCGCGGACATCTTCTCGATGGAGATTGGCTACGGAGAAAAATTGGTATTTACTGAATTCAACTTCTGGTTGTTTTTCATTTTGGTACTCGTCATTTTCTCCTTCTTGCACAAAAACAAACTGGCACGAAGCGTCTTTTTGACCATCGTGAGTTTGTACGTTTACTTCAAAACTTCAGGACTATTCCTGGTCGTTTTACTGATAAGTATTATCATTAACTACTTCTTCGGGCGAAGGATTTTTGCGGCCAAAAGTGAGGTGCGAAGGAAGTGGATTATTGCATTTTCCGCAATATTCAACTTATTAATTCTGGGATACTTCAAATATGCCATCTTCTTTACGGAATCATTCAACGAAGTATTCAACACGAATTACGAAGCAGTCAACCATTTTATCCAGTATGGAAAAGCATGGGCCGGAGAGGGAATGTTTGCTAAACCAGATCCTTCATTGGTTTCTCAAATCATCCTTCCCGTCGGAGTTTCTTTCTTTACGTTTCAGAACATCAGTTACACGGTAGACATCTATCGAAAGGAGATCGAACCCGTTAAGAATTTCTTCCATTATACCTTCTTTGTGTCCTTCTTCCCTCAACTAGTAATGGGACCAATTGTTCGTGCGCGTGACTTTATTCCGCAGATTAGTCAACCGTTCCATTTGGAGCGAAAAGATTTCAGCTGGGCAACAATTCAGATCGTAAAAGGATTGGTGAAGAAAATTGTCATCGCCGATTTCTTGGTCGTTCATTTTATTAATCGTGTGGCGGAAGATCCAAGTGCTTACCCTGGATTTGTCAGTGTATTGGCTATGTGGGCGTACTCCTTGCACATCTACGCAGATTTCTCGGGATATACGGATATCGCGATTGGACTTTCACGCTTAATGGGCTTCGAACTCAAAGAGAATTTCAATTCGCCATACAAAGCAATTAACGTAGCTGATTTCTGGAGAAGATGGCACAAATCACTCGGTTCCTGGTTACGCGATTACCTCTACATTCCGCTCGGAGGAAACAGGGGAGGAACGATCGGTTCTTACATCGCGATCTTCTTCATTTTCGTCTTCCTAATTTTCATCACCGGCTGGTACGATCTCTTGTATGTCTATGGCGGACTCACCGTTTTGTACCTCATTGGGCTGATGGTGTTCAAAGATTTCAAACGCTACGTGCACCGCGATTTAAACTTGTTAATCACGATGGTGATTGGTGGTTTGTGGCACGGAGCAAGTGAAAACTTCGTGATTTGGGGAGCGATGAACGGTGTCGCATTGATCATCTACAAGTATTGGAAGAAGATCAGTCCGTACGAGAACAAGTCGAACTTTTTCGTTCACTTCTGGAAGATTTTCATCACCTTCAACTTCATCACCTTTACGCGTATCTGGTTTAAGTTGGAAGAAGATGGAATGCCGAACATCATGCTCGATCAGATTTGGAATCACTTCAACTTTACGTGGGAAACCTTTGTAACGGTATTGTCGACGTATCAAGCCGTATTCTGGATCATGTTGGGAGGATTTATCATTCACTGGCTTCCAGACAAAGTAAAACGGATGTACGAAGGTTGGTACACGCGAATGCCGCTTCCGTTGCAGGCTGTTTCCGTGGCGGTGATCATTCTGTTAATGTATCAGGCCATTTCCAGTGAAGCGCCACCATTTGTATATTTAATGTTCTAAACACCCAAAAATGCGTAAATCAAACATATTCCTCTTTCTCCTATTAACAATGGTTTTTGTGGCGTGTAATGAAGCTACGGGAGATGCAGTAGATCAAGAAGAAACAATCGAACTGGAAGAAGATGTTGTCTCTGATGATTCAGCCAACGAAGATGTTGAAAAGGTGGATGAAACAGATCCTGCAGATCAACCTTTGGCAGA
>JBFHGY010000594.1:0-2670 GCA_041582905.1 Crocinitomicaceae bacterium
CGATTAGAAGAACGTCTCGTTATTCGCTATCTAGACTTAGCCAAAATTGACATCGATCCTATTAAAAAGACAGTTGTTATTGAGCTTTCTCAACCCCATACACCTGATATCATCAATCAAATACTTTATCATTTTAAATACAATGGCTATGAAGAGTTGTAAAACTACCTTCGTCGCTTTCACCACACTCCTTATTTCTTCTACTACTCTTGTTTTCTCACAGTGCAATACGAATACTTCTATTTGTACCCCAGGAGTTGTTGGTCCTTTTGACTTCAACACGCCTGGAGTGCCCGTTAGTACATGTCTCGATTTTATCGGTCCATCTGTCTCGTACATCACATTGAATATTACAACGGGAGGCTCCCTTGAAATGCTCATCGATGCGAACGACTCAACAGGCTTTATCGATGTCGCTGTTTTCAACATCCCTTCGGGACTTGATCCATGTGTGGCTATTTTGGACAGCACCAATGAAATTGGCTGCAACTACGCAAGCAACTCAAGTGGGTGTAACCAGTTTGGAACGGCCTTCCCTTGTCCATCATCTGTTCCCGCTCCCCTAGTCAGCGCAGGAGACGAGCTCATGATTGTGGTTGAAAACTGGTCGGGTACTTCTTTCAATTTTACATTGGAGTTGGGTAATGGTGCCCAAACTGGACCTCCGAGCGCCGCCATTAATCCACCTTCGTACATGGTCACAAGCGATCCGCCGCAAACGATCACAGCGGCCAACGGTGGAGGAACTTGGAGCGCTTCATGTGGAGCCTGTATCGTTGACTCAACGGGAGCTTTCGATCCAGCGATTGCAGGAATAGGGACTCACACTGTTTGTTATGACATCGGTGCTTCTCCTTGCGATGCGCAAGATTGTATTGATGTAAGCGTTGGTGCCATTTTGGGGATCGTAGTATCCACCGTAGATATATCATGTTCACATAATGAGGTTCTTCTTGAATGGCACACCAATCAAGAAACCAATTGCAATCATTTTACGATTGAAAAAGGAAGCGAAGCTATGGATTTTGAATACGTAGCAACGGTGAACGCTCATGGAAATTCGAGCGAGCCATTCGATTATCAATACAGCGATCCTTTTGATTATACCAACAGTTACTATCGTTTATCAGAAGTGGATTTTAGCGGAAATGTACATCCAGTCGGTGTGTATTATACGAGCTGTAACCGACCAGACATCGGTTTATATCCAAATCCTGCCAACGATAAAATTACCCTTTCGTACAACCATTTTCACATACCGCAAACACATATTTACTTGTACGATAATACCGGTAGACTAATCCAAGAAAAAGCGGCTAGCCAAAGTGGAGAAACCGTGATTCAACTTGCAGATTTGAGTCCACAAGTGTACACGATTAAAATGAGTGATAACGAGAAAGATCGATTTGTTCGGTTCACGAAGATATAGGGTATTGTCTCTCGTGAATGTACATTTGAGTCATCAGACGAAAGAATTTCAATTTAGATTAATCAAAAATTTCCCCACTTATCAAAGTACCCCCTTGACCAACCCGATACACAATTTCAAGTGTATCCACACCTGTAATGAACAGAACCCAATCAGAATTTGGCTCTTTTTTCAGTTTGGTTTGTCCCTCAACAATGAAGGCGTTTAGTACATCTTTCAGGTCCGATTGAACAGGGTTTCGTTCCGAGAAAAAAACTCCTCTTTCCCCATTGCAAAAGAGAAATCTCGAATCGCCACGAGACTCCACTGTTTTACAGATAACATTGTCGAAGCTATCCGTGTAGTTTGCATTACCCGTCTTAAACATCAGAACATAACTTTCTCCTCTATTCGTAAATAAGAAGAAACCGAAGCACATAGATACAATAACGAGAGATATCAAAAGTTTTCTTTTCCTAGTCATGTGATTCTATTCACCTTTGAGCATTTTCAAGCTGATTTTGTCCATTTATATTCATCGTTCATCCAATAGAACTTGAAGCAAACATATCATCCTAATAATGGAATCATGTGAAGATAATTTATTTTATTGTGGATCAGTAATCATTCAAATCACACTCTATGATCGAACCTCTTGTGTCCTCGAAATGGCTATACGAAAACTTGGACGATCCAGACTTAATTGTTCTTGACGCGAGTACTTCCGTGAACAAAGTTGGTGTTGACTCAGCGTTTCGCACTCAAAAAATTCCTGGTGCGCGACCATTTAACATCAAGGAAAACTTTAGCAAAAAAGACAGTCCATTTCCGAATACTTTTCCATCGATTTCACAATTTGAAGAAGAATGCAGAAAACTCGGAATTGACAACTCCAGTAAAATTGTGGTCTACGACGATCTTGGTATCTACACGAGTCCCCGCGTTTGGTGGATGTTCAAAACAATGGGACACACACAGGTGTATGTGTTGAATGGTGGCTTGCCAGACTGGGCGGAGAACAACTATGAAACGGTAGAGAAATATGGATCCATTGCCCAAAAAGGTGATTTTAAAGCTCATTTTCATTCTTCCTCTGTAAAAGACATCGATTTTGTGCGGTCGAATCTGGTCACAAATAGCCATTGCCTCATCGACGTGCGATCCGAAGAGCGCTTCATGGCGAAAGTACCTGAACCCAGAGCTGGACTTCGGTCTGGTAATATTCCCAACTCCATCAATATTCCCTATACTGAAGTCCTGGA
>JBFHGY010000595.1:0-2662 GCA_041582905.1 Crocinitomicaceae bacterium
CAAGAGCTTACAATGAGTACTAAGAATAAACCACAAAGTCACAAAGTTCACAAAGATTCCCATGATTTAAATGAGTGTTGGAACACAAAGGAATTAAGTGTACAACCCTATGTATCTATTTGTCCTATGTGGTAAAAAAACAAACACAGCTTTGTGTCTTGACGCAGTCAAGTGGTGTCCTTGTGGTGAAAAAGTTAAACCACAAAGGCACAAAGATTTCCTTAGTTTGAAGAACGGTTTGAGTACAGAAAAAACGCCCATCCTTTGCAGAATGGGCGTTCGTATTTTGACGAGGAGAAGCCTACTTAAACGCCTCCATCATTTTTTCTACTTCCTTTGGATCCAAATCCTTCATGCCTTCGAGCATTTTTTCCAACTCTTCGGTATCCACATTTTTCAATCCTTCCAAATCCTTCTGGATGCTTTCCATGTCACCCTCAAGTCCTTCCATGAATCCTTCTTTCTCCATGTCATCGAATCCACTCATCATATCTCCAATAGCAGAATCCTCCATTAATCGCTTTGAGAATTCCATAGCGCTGAGTTTCTCCATTTTTGATAAATCGAAATCGGTTAAAGCAGCCTCACCCTCAGTAATTTTCGTCACCTCAAACGATCCTTTCCCTTCTTTCACTTGGAACGACCCTTTCATTGGGAAACCGATCATCATTTCCTCTGCTCCCAATTTCTTAAGCTCTTCGACCATTTCCATGTTTGCTGTCATTCGATTCAACATCGTTGGGCTCACCCAAATAGTTGCGTTCTCCAAATCTTCAACTGGTTCTTTCAAGGTATACTCATCGCAGGTAAATCCATTAATTTCCTTTGAGTTCCCCGTTTTCTTCAATTTTGAGAAGAAGTCCTTTTTCGCTTTCTCTACCTCTTCTTTGGATGGAAGTTCTTTTTTCATGTCTTCCTTTTTCATTGGTCGTTCCATGTAGATTCCCTTACTCGCACAAATCGTGTAAGTCATGTTATTTTTCATGTCAACCATCATAGCCATGTCTACTCCCATGAACAATTCTAATGCATCTAAACGATACGTCATACGCTCATTTTCAGCATCCATAGTTACTGAACCTTTGGTGTTCATTCCCATCATGTCAGCTTTGAAGTCGATTTTTCCAACAAATGGAGAAGTATCGGCATCTGCACCACAGCTCGTAACAATTGCAGCAAGCGCTAAAGCAAAAATTCCTGCTATTTTTTTCATTTTTTCGGTTTTTGGTTTTGTCAATTAGTGATCGTAGTGATCTTTTCAAGCACAAAAATACAATCCATTCTTGGAACGAAATGAATCAAAGGGACAAGCGTGAAAATTGTTGGATAAGTGGTGTGATTCTTGTAAGAATATCTGTATGAAACTCTTACTTCTTCTGCTTATCACTCTCAGTTTTCATTCGTGGGGACAACTCCCTCCAAGAGAAATGGAATTACCCCGTCCTGATTCGGTTCAGCACTGGGGCGATTCTATCATTGTATTTGTTAGTCCTCCTGAACCTCAATACCCAGGGGGAATAACCGCATTGAAAAAACACACTCAATCCTACGAGTTCGATCCAATTTGGCTCGATTCCGCTGAATACAAGCGAGGATACGTCAGTTTTATCGTAGAAGCGGATGGCTCATTGATGGACATTGAAGTCATTCGGGGAATTTCACCAGAGCTAGACGATCTCATGCTACGCATCGTAGAAGAAATGCCCAAATGGGTGCCTACGTGTGATCAATACGGCCCTGTGCGAAGTCGCGTTCGACTGCCAATTACCTTCGCTCACAGGGAAGAATAGTTGAACCTACTCCATGCACCAACTATCCAACCCAGAAAGCAGTTTGAAATTACTATTTTTGATACTCATCAAAACAGAAAGTTATGTTAGTAGGTGCAGTTGTTGGAGCAGTTGTTGGTCTTGTTGTCGTTATCGTTCAACAGCAAATGAAAAAGAAGAAATCTCAGGACTCCGATATTCTAGACAATGATAAAAAGTGAAAAAGAATCTGGTGAATCTCCTGTTTCGTTAGTAACGGGCGGTGCTGGTTTCATTGGTTCACATGTGGTCGACGAATTAATCCGTATGCATCATCATGTCATTGTTTTAGATGATTTATCGGGTGGATTTGAAACAAATGTTCACCCCAAAGCGAAACTCGTCGTTGGTTCGGTCACGGATGTTGATTTGGTAAACACCTTATTTGAACAGTATCATTTTGATTATGTATATCACTTGGCAGCCTACGCCGCTGAAGGATTGAGTCATTTTATCCGCCGATTCAACTATGAAAACAACTTGATCGGAAGCATCAATCTGATTAACGCTTCAGTGAATCACAAAGTGAAATGCTTTGTCTTTACATCTTCCATCGCTGTTTATGGAAATGCTGTTCCTCCCATGTCGGAGAAAACAGTTCCTCGCCCTGCAGATCCATACGGTATTGCGAAGTACGCTGTGGAACTAGACTTGCAAAATGCTCATGAGCTTTTCGGGTTGAATTCGATTATTTTCCGTCCACACAATGTATACGGCTCCCGTCAAAATATAGGCGATAAGTACCGAAACGTCGTTGGAATCTTTATGAATCAGTTATTATCAGACAAGAAACTAACCGTTTTCGGAGATGGGAATCAAACCCGAGCATTTACGCACATTCGTGATGTCGCTCC
>JBFHGY010000596.1:0-2652 GCA_041582905.1 Crocinitomicaceae bacterium
AATATTATGGACGTCTGTTTTCTCGTATGGATTGTCATTGTAGAAAAGAATAGGAGAGAAGAACGCTCCTTTTTCCTTGTCCGCACCTTGTACTTCGAAGTTGTCGAGGTCACCAAATACCATTTCCTGTGATTGGGCAAGAAGCTCAACGCTTTCACGTACACGGCTCACTTGATTGCGAGTCGCCAATGCACCCATTCGAACTCCTTCTTGAGTTGGATCACCAATCACTGTTTTTGCCAAACGCTGTGAAATGCCTTCTTGTACCTCACCGACTAAGTTTTCAGGAACGATGATTCTACGCACAGCCGTACATTTTTGTCCCGCTTTCACGGTAATCTCCTTGGTAACTTCTTTAATGAATAAGTCAAATTCCGCTGTTCCTGGAGTAGCATGTTCTCCTAGTACTGTTGCGTTTAGCGAATCTGCTTCTAAATTGAATGAAACACTATTATCAACAATTTGAGGAAGTGATTTGAGGAGTTTTCCTGTCGCAGCAGATCCTGTAAACGTCACCGTATCTTCACTTTGAACGTGATCAATAATTCCGCGTCCTAATCCACATACCAATTGAAGTGCTCCCTCTGGTAAAATGTTTGAATCGATAATGTCGCGTACCATTACTTCTGTTAGG
Source organism: Crocinitomicaceae bacterium (assembly GCA_041582905.1). Taxonomy (GTDB): domain Bacteria; phylum Bacteroidota; class Bacteroidia; order Flavobacteriales_D; family Crocinitomicaceae; genus UBA4466. The sequence continues at coordinate 635 of JBFHGY010000596.1, forward strand.
TAACAAGTATATTCAGAAGGTTTCACAACAGTTGGTACACCTGCCATCAAGTTGACCGCAATTTTTTCCAGCATTCCCCAGATTGGGAAGTTGAATGCATTGATGTGAACAGCAATTCCTTGCTTTGGCACCATGATGTGATGACCGATGAATGTTCCTTCCTTCGAAAGCGGTGCAGCTACACCATCAACGTAGTAAGGAAGATCAGGAAATTGTCTTCTCAAAGAAGCATTGGCAAATAAGTTTCCAATTCCTCCCTCGATATCGATCCACGAGTCAATTTTTGTGGCTCCTGTCCACGCACTTACTTCGTAATAGTACTTTTTCTTTGAGAGTAGGTGAAGGGCAAGTGCCTTCAACATGCGTCCACGCTCTTGAAACGTCATTTTTCTAAGGGGTCGACCACCTGTTTTACGACCATATTCTAGAATGTCGGAATAATTGAATCCATCGCTGGATACCGTTCCGATTTCGTCGCCATTGATCGCGTTGTACAATGTTGTTTCAACTCCTTTTCCTTCAGTCCATTGACCGAGAATATAACTTTGATAGGTACGCATGTCTCTCTAAATTTTGCTCGATAAAAGTAAGGATTTCTGAGAGGACTCAGAAGAATAAAGAGAGGAATAGAAATAGAAATTAGTGGGCGAACTCGAAATTGTTTGCGTTTTCACCAATGTAATTGAGCGTATCTTTGATTTCTTGAAGATCGAATGAGGTAACCAATTTCATTCTATACTCTTTGAAATGAGAAATTCCTTTGAAGTAATTGGTGTAATGACGTTTCATCTCGGCAATCCCGAGCGTTTCACCCTTCCATTCCACACTCATTTCCAAGTGCTGCATCGCCGCTTCCACGCGATTCATTATGCTTGGTTTTTCCAAATGCTGACCTGTTTTTTGGAAATGCTTGATCTCATTAAAAATCCATGGGTAGCCAATACTTGCACGACCAATCATGAGTCCATCCACACCATAGCGATCTTTATACAGAACTGCTTTTTCAGGAGTGTCGATGTCTCCGTTACCGAAAACGGGAATGTTCATTCGCGGATTTTCCTTCACTTCAGCGATGAGTGACCAATCAGCTTCACCTTTGTACATCTGTTTTCGGGTGCGTCCATGAATCGAAATAGCTTCGATTCCGACATCTTGAAGGCGTTCAGCTACTTCTACAATGTGTTTCGAATTTTCATCCCAGCCAAGTCGAGTTTTTACCGTAACAGGCAATTTCGTTGACTTGACAATTTCGGCGGTCATTTTGACCATTTTGGGAATGTCTTGAAGAATTCCAGCACCAGCACCTTTGCAGGCCACTTTTTTGACAGGACAACCATAGTTGATATCGATAATATCTGGATTGGTACGCTCAGTAATTTCGGTGGCGAGCTTCATGCTTTCGATGTCGTAACCGAAAATCTGAATTCCGATTGGTCGCTCGTATTCGTAGATGTCCAGTTTCGAGACACTTTTCGCTGCGTCCCGAATCAGTCCCTCAGATGAGATGAATTCAGTATACATCAAATCGGCTCCGTGTTTTTTACAAAGTGCACGGAAGGGAGGGTCACTCACATCCTCCATTGGAGCAAGCAAGAGTGGAAAATCTCCCAAGTCTATGTCGCGTATTTTCGCCATTCGACTGCAAAGATACGCTTTTTCCATTCGTTTATGAATAGGATGTTAGACAACGTCCGTTTGACCTGTATAATTCGAGATCAGTTTAGGAAAAAAATGATCATTCAGCGCAATTTATTTCTACTTTCGCGTTTACCTAAATTAGCACTTGACTTCTAAGTCTTTAATTGTATAACCAATGAGAACACTTACAACGCTATTCCTTTTATTTCTCCTTTCATTCTCCACCTTTGCGCAAGATAAAAGAACCTTATCAGGGTACATTACCGATGCTGCTTCGGGTGAAAAATTGTTTGGAGCGTCTGTGTTCGATACAGTTTCCAGACAAGGTGCAGCAACGAATGATTATGGGTATTTTAGTTTGACAATTCCGAATGAAGATG
>JBFHGY010000597.1:0-2648 GCA_041582905.1 Crocinitomicaceae bacterium
GAACTTACTTCAACAACTGCTTCAAGCTACAACGCTCAGCAAAAATCCCAGCTAATTCTGAAATATTAACGCGCTCCTGCTCCATTGTGTCTCTGTCGCGAATGGTAACCGTGTTGTCCTCCAATGTTTGGTGATCTACCATTACACAGTAAGGAGTTCCCATCGCATCTTGCACTCGGTATCGACGTCCAGCAGCACCTTTTTCATCATAAATACAGTTGAAGTCAAACTTCAAATCATCCATGATTTCACGTGCTTTATCTGGCAATCCGTCCTTTTTCGTAAGTGGCATGATCGCAACTTTGTATGGAGCCAATGCTGGAGGCAATGCCAATACAACGCGTTCTGAGTCATTCTCCAATTTCTCCTCTTTGTAGGCTGAACTTAGTACAGCTAGGAACATTCTATCCAATCCGATAGACGTTTCCACTACATAAGGAACGTAGCTTTCGTTCAACTCTGGATCGAAATACTGTAATTTCTTTCCTGATAGTTCTTCGTGCTGCTTCAAATCGAAGTCTGTACGCGAGTGAATTCCTTCCAATTCCTTGAACCCCATTGGGAAATCGAATTCGATATCACATGCTGCATTCGCATAGTGGGCCAACTTTATATGGTCGTGGAAACGATAGTTTTCCTGTGGAATACCCAAGGCTTTATGCCATTTGATACGCTGATTTTTCCAGTAATCGTACCATTTCATTTCTTCACCTGGACGAACGAAGAATTGCATCTCCATTTGTTCGAATTCACGCATACGGAAGATGAACTGACGCGCAACAATCTCATTTCTGAAGGCTTTACCAATCTGCGCAATTCCAAATGGAATTTTCATACGTCCTGTCTTCTGAACGTTCAAGAAATTCACGAAAATTCCTTGTGCTGTTTCCGGACGCAAATAAATGGTAGATGCATCACCTGCAACAGATCCAAGCTCGGTAGAGAACATCAAGTTAAACTGACGTACTTCTGTCCAGTTCTTTGTCCCTGAAATTGGACAAACAATTCCCAAATCCAAGATCAAGTCGCGTACACCTTCCAAATCATTTGCATTCAATGTATCACGCATTCGATCTTCGATGTCCTTAATCTTTGCCTCATTGCGAAGCACATTTGGATTCGTTTTTCTAAATTCTTCTTCATTGAAATCGTCACCAAAACGCTTCAATCCTTTTGCAACTTCTTTATCAATCTTCTTGCGAATCTTCTCGATTGCCTCTTCGATTAAGACATCTGCACGGTAACGCTTTTTAGAATCCTTGTTGTCGATCAATGGATCATTAAACGCATCCACGTGACCTGAAGCCTTCCATGTAGAAGGGTGCATGAAAATTGCGGCATCCAATCCAACAATATTCTCGTGCATTTGCACCATGGATTTCCACCAATATGCCTTGATGTTGTTTTTCAACTCAGCACCTAACTGACCGTAATCGTAGGTAGCAGAAAGTCCATCGTAAATTTCAGATGACTGAAATACAAAACCATATTCCTTCGCGTGAGAAATAATATTCTTCAGATTGTCTTCTTTTTGTTGCATAGGCGCAAAGATAATTGAAGAATTCCAATTGACTTAAGCATTCAGCCTGTAAATTTTAGAGATTTTTTCGAAGACTATAATTGCTTAAAGCTCCAACGCAGAAGTGGATACGCTACCGAAAATCCCGAGGCCATTTTGAACATTTGTGTGAACGTTGACTGGATCGCTAAACGGCGTACTTCCGTCGTTGTTCTGAATCGACTTAAAGTACTTGTACATGTCTTCAGACATGTTTTTCAATACTCCCTGATAACCAATCACCTCGGTCGTTTGTTCCGACCAACTTATTCCTCCTCCAACGGATCCATTGTACAATGAATACTGATTGAACTCAAATGAAACCGTTTTTGTTCCCCCGTTGTAGACCACATCATTCAGAAATGAATTTTGGCTAAATCGAAAATCAATACTCGGATCGTTCGATGAGGCATAAGGAGACATCCACGAAGTGTCGGCATAGACAACATTCATATTCTGATCATAGAAGGTATTTGCCACCTCAGCACTCAATTGAATCGCATAAAAGTTGGTTTCTTGTGCATCATTGAACTGAAGATTTACAAAGTATCGTTTCTCGTAATCGACTCCAACGGAAGAGCTATCGATATCCCATAAAACAACATTGCTCACCGTTACGAGTTCACTTGAAATCGTTTCGTAATCCGGGTGCGACACTTCAATTCGATAGCGTGTATTGGGCAAAATAGCATCCGTACCGTAGTAATATCCGTTACCACCTCCTGCCAATACATATTCAGTACCTGAATCCACATTCGTCAATTTTACTGCCGCATTCGAAATGGACGCATCCGAAATTGAACTATTCGATAAGAAGAATACACTGCGTGATACGCGTACCGAAGGAACGGAACCGTTTTCCAAAATCGCATCGAGCACGAGCAATGGAGCTTTGCCCTCTCCTTGGTATTCAATTTCCTTCTCACATGAGAATAAAGCAAGAACTGCAGCTACAAACACTAGTTTTTTCATGACTTAATCTTTTATTGAATTCAGTTTAATCTCCTTCATTTTCTTGAAATCAAATTTAAAGTTCCAACTAATGGAAGGGATAATTGGGAAGAGTGAAACTCCAATTAACGCAGGATTA
>JBFHGY010000598.1:0-2646 GCA_041582905.1 Crocinitomicaceae bacterium
AAGGTCGTCGCTAAATCGACCAGATTCTTCAAGTGCTTTCCAAAGAAGAAGATAATTCCAAAAGAGCCGAGAGCTACGACGATAATGCTCCAAATGTACACCCTGTTCGAGTTGGTCTCTTTCGATTTCTGAAACAACAAAATCGAACTTCGTTCGAGCGCTCTTCCGTATCCGTCAAAAACCGTAATACAGGTTCCGAACATGATAGAAAATCCAGCGATCGCAATGATAACGTAGCTCCAATCACCAATAAAGGTGGTAAATAAACCAACGATACTACTCGAGAAATCAGCTGCACCTGCAGGCAACTCCTTCCCTGTTCCGTACAATACGTAGGCACCTAGTGTCAAAAAGCAAAGCGCCAAAATCGCAGAAACGATGTATCCAAAATTAAAATCAGCCAAGGTCTCTCGCATCGTAGGTTTGTATCCCGTTTGCTTAATGCGTTCAACGGTCCATAAACTACTCCATGCACTCAAATCGACAGCTGTTGGCATCCATCCCATGAGTGCAATAATGAAAACAACACTATGATCCGACCAAATGTCTGGAGCAACAAACGCTTCCTGTTTCGGGGCCGCTCCCTTTGCCAAAGCCAGCACAAACGCCAACAATGTAGATAAGAGCAAGACCACTCCAATCACTTTGGTCATCGAGTCCAAAATTTTATACTTCCCAGCGATAAGAATACTCGCACAGAAAATAAACAAGCAAACGGTTGCCCAGATTCCCCAGGAAGAGATTCCAAATAAGTTTTGTAAAAAGCCTGATGTCACCGCTCCCACTGCACCCGATACGAAAAACATACTTCCGATCGTGATCAAAAAGTAGAGCCAAATCATCCATTTGCCAATGCGATTGTAACCATCAATCAACGTGGTTCCTGTCGCATTTGCGTAGCGACTACCATACTCGAAAAAGGGATACTTGAAAACGTTGGCAGCAATCACAAAAGGAATTAACGCAAACCCGTAATCGGCACCTGCCCGTGTGCTCTGAACAAGATGCGATACACCAATCGCCGTGCTGGCAAATAAAATTCCCGGTCCAAGCGTTTTGACAAAATTCGATATCCCTCGTTTCTCCTTCATCTTCAAAAAATAAACAGCGCTAACAAATAAATGACACCTCCCACAAGCATCATCGCAAGCGTGTACGGTAAAATACTTTTCGCCTTCAATCCCGTAATTCCGAGAAGAGGCAATGCCCAGAATGGCTGGAGCATATTCGTGAGTTGATCTCCATACGCCAATGCCATGATCGACTTCGGAAGACTTACTCCGAGTTCTAAGGCAGACTGAACAATAATGGGACCCTGAACACCCCACTGTCCTCCTCCGCTGGGCACAAATACATTCACAATTCCCGCGCTTACAAAAGAATAAATGGGAAAAGAAACTTCTGTCGAAATATCTACAAAGAAGTCAGAAAAGACATGAATTAGTCCTGACCCAACCATCAGTCCCATAATTCCGAAATACAGAGGAAATTGTACCAAAATGCCAGCAGCTCCCGAAATTGCCTGATCAATCGCTTTCAAAAAACCATTGATGTTCGAATGCAACAAAATTGCCATTCCTAACAACGTGAAATTGATGAAATTTGGCTTCACAAAATCCTTCCCTTCGTAGATTGCATCCACCGCCATATAGCATGCGTAGATTAAAATCAGTGTTCCAATTATTCGAGAAAACCAAGGACTGACATCCAATTTCTGGTTATCTCCAGAATCTGCTTCTTCTTCCTTTTGATGAATGACCTTGGGTAATTCCAAACGTACTGCTGAGCGTTTTCCCAGCCAGAACATAAACAAGGGCACACACACAACGAGAGCAAGCATTACTGTGATATTCATCGGGCCAAATACCGTTTCAGAAAACGGAACTGTATTGGGCAACTCAGCGATTTGTTCAGGCGACAAAATTCCTTCCATCAACGAAGCAATGTGTCCCGATTCTGCCGCTTTAATCGGTGCAGATCCTGAAATTCCTCCGTGCCATACCATTAAAGCACTATATCCCGCAGCCCCGATCAGGGCGTAATTCAGGGAGATGCCGTTTTTATAGGCCCGTTCTCCCACTTTTCGTGCGAGAATCGCCCCAAAAATGAGTCCTAATCCCCAGTTGAACAAACCAACGAGAATGGTCAATAGCGTTACCGTGAATGCAGCGGACGAAGTATTGTTGCAGAATCGAGTTGCCGCACTCATCACGTAATCTACCGGTTTGGTGAGCGCCACGGCATGACCTAAAACTAACATCAACATCATTTGAACAGCGAACACCAGCATGCTCTCTTTCCAAAGTCCATTGTACCAATATCCGACCAACTCCAATCCTCGTTCACCCGTACTCACCTCAGAATCCGTCAGCGTAAATGCCAATAGAAAAGTCACAAGCGTAATCAGAATGGCGATGGAAAACGGCGTAGGCAAAAACGTTTTGAATATTTTCTCAATACCGTTGAGTAGTTTCATGGATGTTCTTTAGAAGTTAGTCAACGACAAGTCCTTAACTCATCATCTTGATGCCAATATAGGAATGATTTGGAAAATAGATTGATTACATCAACCGAACAGATTCGATCAACTCACCCGCATCTGACTCTCCCAATCGTTTGAAAACAGCAAGCAATGCGTCAACATAT
>JBFHGY010000599.1:0-2640 GCA_041582905.1 Crocinitomicaceae bacterium
ATGTCGGATTACAAAACAAGTGGAAACTATTATCAAGAGATCGTTTGCGACTTGACTGACAAGGACAAAGTTTTTTCTATGAATACGTGGCTTCATCATACGGAAGACGGAGGAAAGAACTTCAAACGCACAGGAGAAACGAAAAAACACGTTGACAACCACTGCATGTGGATCAACCCGAATGATCCTAATCACTGGATTGTTGGATGTGATGGTGGAATCTATGAAACCTTTAATCACGCTACTGATTGGAAATACTACAGTAACTTGCCGATTATCCAGTTCTACAAAGTAGCAACCGACAATGCCGAGCCATTTTACAATATCTACGGAGGAACCCAGGACAACAACTCTATGGGTGGACCTTCTGCCACGATCAACAATGCTGGAATTTTAAATTCTGATTGGTTTATTACCAACGGAGGCGACGGATTCGAATCAGCGATTGATCCGAACAATCCAAATATTGTATACGCACAAGCACAGTACGGATGGCTCGTTCGCTACGACAAAACGTCTGGAGAGAAAACACCGATCCAACCAATGCCTGCTGTTGGAGAACCTGCTTACCGTTGGAACTGGGATGCACCATTGCTCATTTCTAAGCACGATTCGAAGACGGTGTACTTCGCAGCAAACAAGTTATTTAAAAGTACAAATCGTGGTGACGATTGGAAAACGATCTCACCCGACCTGTCTCAGCAACTAGATCGTAACAAGCTTCCAGTGATGGATCAAGTATGGTCGATAGACGCAGTGATGAAGAATAAATCTACCACCATTTACGGGAATATTGTTGCCTTGGATGAATCGCCATTGAAACAAGGATTGTTGTATGTTGGAACTGATGATGGATTAATTCAAGTTTCCACGGACGACGGAGGATCATGGACAAAGATGAGCTCCTTCCCGGGAATCCCAGCTAACACGCGTGTCAATATGATTTGCGCGAGTCAGCATGACGAAAATGAAGTGTTTGCCATCTTCAACAACCACCGATCTGGAGATTTCAAACCTTATGTTATGCGCAGTACAGACAAAGGAAAGACATGGACATCGATTTCTTCGAACTTGCCAGAGCGTGGATCAGCCTTTGCCATTCGTCAAGATCACAAAGATCCAAACTTACTCTTCGTAGGGACTGAATTTGGCGCCTACTTCTCCAATGACGGTGGAAAGAACTGGACTAAACTCTCAGGTTTACCAACAATTGCCGTTTACGACCTCGACATTCAAGAGCGCGAAAATGACCTCGTTGCCGCTACATTTGGACGTGGGTTCTACGTTCTCGATAACTACAGCCCTCTTCGATCGTTATCGAAAGAAGTATTGGATAAAGAAGCACATTTGTTCCCGATCAAAGACGCATTATTGTACGTTCCCTCTGCCCCACTTGGATTGCGCGGAACAGGATCGCAAGGAGCAGACTTGTGGAATGCGGAGAATCCAACATTTGGAGCCGTATTCACGCTTTACCAAAAGGAGACGGAAACTACTTTAGAGAAAAAGCGCATCAAGGAACAAGAAAAAGCGGAAAAGGAGAAAAAAGCCGTTGACTATCCATCTTTTGATGAACTCAAAGCCGAGAAATTGGAAGACAAAGCTGAGTTAATCTGGATCATCCGCAATGCTGAGGGCGACGAAATCAAGCGATTGACGAGCTCACCGAAAAAAGGGATTACGCGAGTAGCGTGGAATTTGCGCGCGCAAACCACTTCTCCGATTACCCTAAAAACATCAAAACCTGGTCGTTACTCCGATCCTGACGATGGATTTTTGGTAAATCCAGGAACGTACTCTGTAGAAGTTGTTCAATTAAAAGATGGCGCTTTGGAGACAGTTGCTGCAAAAACAAATTTCCAAGTGAACGAATTGAACAATCGTACGATTAAAGCAGAAGACGTGAAAGAGTTGGAAGCATTCCGATTGGAAGTAGCTGAACTTTCTCGAAGTGTTCAGGGAACCAGCCGATTGATGGGAGAAATGAGCGAAAAGCTGAAATACATCGAGCATGCACTCAAAACCTATCCAGGAACAGACATGACGCTTTTGGCCGAAGTTGAATCGCTCAAGAATATCTATCACGATTTAACGGTTGATTTCTGGGGTGATGGTATCCGTTCTTCTCATGAATTCGAAACAACACCTAGCATTTCGTCACGAATTGGAATGGTGAGTTACCAGCTTTACGGAAGCAGAACGGGTGTAACGAATACACATAAGCAGAACAAGAAAATGGCGGAAGAACAATACAACGCATTCCGCACCGACTTTAACGCCTTTATTGTGCGCATCAAAGCTTTGGAAAAGAAATTGGAAGATGCGAAGATTCCGTACATCAAAGGAAAGGATGAGAATTGGAAAGAGGAATAACTTCTTCACAAAAACAAAAAAAATCGGTGCCATGCGGTACCGATTTTTTTTTTGAATATATATGGGTTAGTTGTTTCAATCTATTTTGTGGAAGTTACCTTTCTCTGAGATTTGCCATTTCTTTTGAGATATAATGCGACCGTTACTCCCTCCCTTTTCTTCCTCAATCACAAGAATTGTATAGTCCTTATTGATTTTAAAACGCGTTAGAATACCTCCTTCTTCCGTTTCTTTGAAGGAGTACAATTTCAAGGAATCAACAACTTC
>JBFHGY010000600.1:0-2625 GCA_041582905.1 Crocinitomicaceae bacterium
CCAATCATTCAACCTGATGTAATTCTTGTCGCGGTATATGGAGGAAACGATATTTTGGAATACGACCGTACAGCAAAACCATTTATTCCGCTTTCCTATCCCATTAAAAATGGTCCATGGCTCAATTCGGAAGGGCCTATTTACTTAACAAAGCAAGGAACGTATTTCAAGAATTTTGATGAAGCCAAAGAACACTATTTCGATTACTTTTCGCTGTGGGGTGATGAAAATTCCTTCTTCGAAAAAGCCATTCGATACAGTGTGATCCTCTCGCGTCCATACATGAAATGGAAAACGCAGCAACGTTTCAAGGAAATTGAACATCAAATGCCAGAAAGTGTGGAGGGTCAGCCCTTTTCTAATCAAAACCTGATGGGATTGAATACCTTTGCCAAAGAGCGAAACATCCCCGTGGAATTCGCGCTCATTCCCTCTCCATCTGATGTTCAGTCGAAACTGGATCTCAAAAAGAAATATCATTTTGTTTTTGATGGGCTAGCGTATGCGGTTCCTCCAAACATAACTGTGGAAGATTATGACGGACTAGCCGATGCCAATCATTTCAATAATGCTGGACATCGAAAATTTGCTGATTTTCTCGCAACTTTAATCCAATCAACTCTCACAGAGTGAACATTTTTTGCCAAATTGCAGTGTAAACAACTCTACGAACATCATACATGGACTTTTTAAAAGATATCTGGGGCTTTATCAAAGAACGAAAGAAATACTGGCTTGGACCTGTTATTATCATGCTTTTGTTGATCGGCGTGCTCGTTGTGATTGGTGGAGGAAGTAGCGTAGCACCCTTTATCTATTCCTTGTTTTAATGTCGGGAGGATCGCAATCGAGTAATCCAACGAAAACGGTGCTTGTTATTACCGTTGGTTTCGTGGTGCTCTTTTGGATTTCCAAACAAGATGTGATGCTCTACATTGCTCTCGGAGTAGCAGCTTTGGGAGGAATTTCTGACTTCTTTGCAGAAAAAATCGATTGGCTTTGGACAAAATTAGGATGGTTGTTGAGCTTAATCGTTCCGAATATCATCATGACGCTTGTCTTCTTTTTAGTGTTGACGCCAACCGCATTTTTGTCTCGACTTTTTGGGAAGTCAGATCCATTGGATGTGAAAAACGCACAATCATCTCTCTTCAAGGAAAAAGAGAATAGGTCATACAGTAAAGAATCATTCGAAAAACCGTGGTAAGTTGGCAGCAATTTTAGGCATATCGGCATTTTACCATGATTCGGCAGCGGCAATCGTTGTGGATGGAAAAATCATTGCGGCAGCGCAAGAAGAACGATTTACTCGGGAAAAACATACGGAAGCATTTCCGAAACATGCCGTTGCTTTCTGTCTCGAAGAGGCTGGCTTAACCATCGATGAATTGGATGCAGTGGTGTTTTACGATAAACCCTTATTGACGTTCGAGCGTTTACTTCAAACCTATTATGCATTTGCCCCAAAAGGCCTGATTTCCTTCCTCAAGGCGATGCCTGTTTGGTTGAGCGAAAAACTCTTCCTTCGGAAAAAGATCAAAGAAGGCTTGGCGGAAGTAGCAAAGTACGATAAACGAAAGTTGAAAATGTTGTTCACCGAGCACCATCTTTCGCACGCGGCAAGTGCATTCTATCCGTCTAATTTTGAGGAGGCAGCCATACTGACAATTGATGGTGTAGGGGAATGGTGCACGGCGTCCATTGGAATTGGAAAAGGAAATACGATCGAATTAGTCAAAGAGATGAATTTTCCGCACTCTGTCGGCTTGCTCTACAGCGCGTTCACCTTTTATTTGGGCTTTAAAGTCAATTCGGGTGAATACAAATTGATGGGGCTGGCTCCGTATGGTGACCCCGACTCTGAGGAAACGCAAAGGTTTGTGGATCTAATCAAAACGAAACTTGTCGATATCAAAGAGGATGGATCGCTTTGGCTCAATCAGAAGTACTTCAACTATGCGACGGGATTGCGCATGGTGAAGGATCAGAAATGGGCGGAATTATTTGGAATTGAACGAAGAGAAGAAGAGGCAGACCTTAATCAGGCATATCGAAATTTAGCGCTAGCTATTCAGCAAGTAACGGAAGAAGTTGTGCTGAAAATGGCGGTTGAAGCCAAACGTATAACAGGATTGAACAAACTATGCATGGCGGGTGGTGTTGCCTTGAATTGTGTCGCAAATGGAAAATTGGAAGCTGCGAATATCTTTGATGAAATCTATATTCAACCTGCGGCTGGAGATAGCGGTGGTGCACTCGGAGCGGCTTTGGCAATTAGCGCAATGTATTTTGAGGAACAACGCTCAATTAATTCGGAAACAGATGCCATGAATGGCGTATACCTTGGTCCGTACTTTTCTCAAAAGGAAATAGAGTTGATGTCGCGCAAGCGCAAGGCTGTGTACCAAAAGTTCGATGATTTCGAAGCGCTGAATGAACTGATTGCGGATAAAATTACCGAAGGTAATGTGATTGGTTGGTTCCAAGGAAAGATGGAGTTTGGTCCACGTGCATTGGGGAATCGAAGCATTATTGCGGATCCTACCAATCGTCAAATGCAGACAAAGCTGAATCTGAAGATAAAATACAGAGAAGGATTTAGACCTTTCGCTCCCTCGGTTCTCA
>JBFHGY010000601.1:0-2616 GCA_041582905.1 Crocinitomicaceae bacterium
GTTACCAAAGCTACGAAGTCTACGGTTTTTCGCTCTTTCGAAATGGGAAATGGTACGAAGGATTGGACATCATTGAACAAGGAATTGAAATATTCGGGAGCGTCCCAGAATTGATCAAACGGAGATCTAGTATGAGTATCGAAATGGCTCAACTCGGACCTAGACGGAAAAACATCGATGGAAGCACTGTTTTTAAGGCAAATTCTGAGGAGTATGATGAAGATCAATTCATGACCGCTAATTTTGAATCTGCCTTGACGGATTTGGAATATTTGATGGAGAATTACAATCGCGATGAAGAAACCTACTTAGTGGCGAAGATTTATCAATTATTGGAACAATATGACCGTTCTACTTTAACATTCGAGCGATTGCGAGACAACGAAGAGTATGGACTGGATGCCGTATTCAACATTGCTGACAATTACTTGAACAGTGATCAGTTCGACAAAGCAGAAAAGGAATTGATTCTACTTCTCTCCGAGTATCCTGAAGATGGAGAAATTTTGGGAAAACTAGCCGATGTGTACGGTGAAAAAGGAGACGAAGAAAAAGCGGATGAATATCATGAGAAAGCAGTGTTCTACAAAAACATGCCCGACTTCTCCGATTTGAGCTATTCCGAAGAAAATTTTGAGACTCTCGTCTTGTTTGGAACCGACAATGCCACTCCCAAAGAAAAGCGTGAAGGACTCAAGAAAATTCAAAAGGAAAAAGACGAAGCGTACACGATTGACGTCTGCTTGATGATCTTGAATCTGCACATGAATCACGGGAATGGTGTGGAAGAACTAGCAACAGAAATTTTGGGAGAAATTGGAAAACCATCCATTGAAAAAGTGCACTTACTGTTTCAACAAGATGTCTCCACCTGTACCATCACGAATCTTGCTGACGTTATGGCAACGGTAAAAGAGGAAAGCTCATGGGAACTGTTGAAAACTTTCCTACCATACATTGCCAACATGCCCATGACATTGATTCCGCCCAATGTTCCTCAAAAAATGATTGACTTCGATGAAAAACGTGGACTGATAGAAATTTTAACGGTTGTTCAACCATTGCTTGAACCGAAAAGTGAAGATGATTCGGATGGAATGGCAGGATTAAGAGGATTTGGTCAATATGTATATTACATGCCGCTAAAAGACCTCAAGCAGTCGAAAGTTATCAAAGCCGCTAAAAAGCTAGGCTATTCGGATCAAGAGATTGAATTATTGAAGAAAAAACTGGATTAAGTAAATGAATACATCGGAGCTCGTTTTTGGTTTCCTGCCTGCGATTCTGAGTGTGTGCTGCATCGTCGGAAGTTATCTGCTGTTTCTCGGCTACCCTAAATCCTTGCTCAATGTACTTCTGCTTATTTTCATTGGTGTTTTAAATGTGTTGGCGGCCTATCACTTTCTTGAAATCATGAAAGGTGCAGCTCCAATACTCCTTCCCTACTTGCTTTTGGTCTCGTCTATCCCCTTGCTCATCTGGCAATTTCGGAAATATTACGCGAACTGGAAGTAGTCTTTTGCTATTCAAGTGTCCATTCAGATTGGTGTTTGTTCACTATCTTCGTCTAAAATTTCGTTTCATGTATCGCATTCTATTCTTTTTATTCCTTGCTTTTTCCGTAAGTGCTCAAAACGATTCCACTTTTATTCGATCAGCCTATAACACTGCACTTTCCGAAGGAAAAGCCTATGAAGATTTACGCAGTTTGTGTAAAGATATTGGAGCGCGAATCACCGGTTCTGCGGAAGCTGAAATGGCCGTTTACTGGGGAGAAGCGAAAATGAAAGAATACGGATTTGACAACGTCTACCTGCAAGAAATTCAAGTGCCACATTGGGAGCGTGGAACAAAAGAAGCAGGGTGGATCAAATCCAGTTCGGGCGAATTGATCAAGGTACATTTACTGGCTCTTGGTGGATCAATTGGAACAGATGGAACGATGGAAGCTGAAGTTATTGAATTCAAATCCTTAGACGATCTCAAAAAAGCCAGTTCATCTACAGTAGAAGGAAAAATCGTGTTCATTAATCAAGCGATGGATGAGCAACAAATCAATACCTTTAAGGCATACGGAGGCTGCTACGCTATCCGCGGATTTGGCGCAGTTGAAGCTTCGAAATTAGGAGCAAAAGCGGTTCTTATTCGCTCTTTAGGGCTTCCAATTGACGAGCATCCTCACACTGGATCTATGCATTACGTTGATTCCGTAGAACGAATTCCAGCTGCTGCATTATCCACTTTGGACGCAGAGAAGTTATCCGAAATTTTAGCGAACGAATCAGCTCAATTTGTTTTGGAAATGGATTGTCGTGCTTATCCAGACGCAACATCCTATAATGTGATCGGCGAAATGACAGGAACGACATCACCAGATGAAATCATTACGTTTGGCGGGCACCTCGACTCTTGGGACACAGGAGAAGGAGCGCATGATGACGGTGCAGGAATCGTTCACTGTTTGGAAGCGTTACGCATTCTGAAAACCCTCAACTATCGCCCCAAACACACGCTGAGACTCGTATTTTTCATGAATGAAGAAAACGGCAACCGAGGAGGACAAAGCTACGCGCAAATTGTCAGCGAACTGGGCGAAAATCAGATTGCGGCAATTGA
>JBFHGY010000602.1:0-2615 GCA_041582905.1 Crocinitomicaceae bacterium
GAAACACGCATTACTTCTTCAGTCGCTACAAATTGATACCAGACATCTTGGTGATCGCCTGTCATGCACGTAATATTGCTGTAACTCGATCCGTAAAACGAACCTGTGGTATAATTGCAACTCGGAGAAACAGAGGGTGTCAACGAAATCGCTCCTGAACAATCATCATTCGATGGTGGAGGATAACTTTGGATGCAGATATCAAAATCTAACGATGATAAACTTGTCGCTGCGTTGTACACACGAACAAAGTAGGTGTTGCCGATCACGAACTGATCTCCTGTGAATGATTCTCCGAAGTTTGTTCCGTTGTTGTTTACACAAGTCACGCTTGATCCTGCACAACTTCCGTCGATGATTTCAAATCCAACATTGAGGAAGGACGTATTGGGAATGGAAACGCGCATTACTTCTTCGGTCGCCACGAATTGATACCAAACGTCTTGATGGCTTCCCGTCATACATGGAATTGTTCCCTGGGCAGAACCAGAAAATGTACCTGTTGTATAGGTGCAGCTTGGCGATATGGACGGAGTCAAAATGATGGCTCCTGAACAATCGTCATTTGCCACCTGCGCCTTGGATTCAAATGTCAAAAAAAGGATAAGTAGTAGTGATAGTGCTTGAATGGTGTATCTCATTGTTTTTTTTCGGCAAAGCTAAGGTTCATCTACGCGAACACATCTTTTGAAGGTCAAAAAATGCCTTACAAAACCTTAACATTTCGATTAAAAACCTTAATTACAATGAGTTGAGAAAGTCTGATAATGAACTGTCTTTATCGATATTTAGCTTCTTTCTTAGCCGTGAACGGTAAACTTCTACCGTTGCTTCGGTCACATTTAGGAACATTGCGATCTCTTTTGTCGATAAATCTAGTTTGAGTAGTGCCGCCAATTTTTTCTCTGTTTTTGTCAATTTCACTTGTGCACCAATCCGCTCAAAGAAATCGTCGCGAACACCATTAAACTTCTCTTGAAACTTTCGTTTTTCTTTTTCGGATGCCACAAAACCGTTAATGAGAGCGAACAGAGAGTTAATTTGTTCATCCTTATCAGAAGATTGTTTGATGCTCTTCAGTTTGTTCTTGGTTTCGCTCAATACATGAAAATTTTGATCGGACTGAAAAAGTAGATGTACAAGTTCATTCTTGATGGAATCATTCTCTGTTTCCAACAGCTCCTTCTCCTGGATCTCAATCTGCGTTTTTTGTTTTTGAGATCGATAACGCAAGTAGATCATGATCGCAATGAAAATAATCAGCACGAGCGCTAGAACCACAAACAAAATAGTCCTGTCTTTTTCGGCTTTATCTTTCTCAAATTTGAGTTGGGCAAATCGAATTTCTGCATCCTTTTCACCCAGTGCTTTTTGCAAAACGACTTTCTGAATGGCTTTACTTTTTTCCCGATTGAAAATCGAATCTTCTAGCTCTTGGTAGTGCTCGTAATGAAATAGTGCCTCCGAAAAATTCCCTTCCTGTTTAAAACTCTCGTACAGGAGCAAATAACTTTCTTTCTGAATGAGGATATCCGAAGAGAGTTGCGCATACGTTAAGGATTCGCGTGCATACTTCAATTTGTCAGAACTCGTCTTTGACAATTTGCTCTTGAGTAGGTTTAGCTTCGCTCGGTCTTTATTTGAAGGAATGGTGTCATTAATTTGAAATAGTACCTTCTCAGCATCACTGGGGCGATCATTTTCTAAATACATTTCGGCTACAGCGAGCTCTAATCGACTTCGAGAAACCTCACTCGCATTTCGGTTTGTATAGATTTCTCGGGCTTTATCATAATAATAAAGTGCTGAATCTACCTCATTCATGATCGAAAAGGTATTCCCAATGTTGGTGAGAATAATTGCTGCGTCGAGTTCGCCTTCTGTCACGTAGTTCAGTGATTTCTTACTGTACTCTGTCGACTTCTTTAGGTCACCGTAATGTTTGTAACCAATAGCGATACTTCCTAAGATTTGAGCGGTGAAATTCGTGTCAGCAATACTATCAGCTATTCGCTGAGCATCGAACAACTCTTCCAGCATTAAGTCATAAAGTGTCAGGCTATTGAACAGGTTCGCTTTGTTGATTTTAAAGAAAAAGTACGTCCGATCAATTGAATCCTGATTCAATACGTTGTAGCGTTGTTCAGCGTCAACAAAATGCTTGTATGCTATTTCATATTCACCACTTTCGGTATAGGTGTTTGCCACTAAACTTGTAAGTGTAGCCGCCACTCGCTTATTTCCCATTTTATCAGCGTAGCGAATCCCAAGCTTGGAATAGTACTGAGAAGAATCAATGTTTTCCAACATTTTGTACAAAATGCCAAGCGTTTTGGAAGCATTCAGCACGAGACTGTCGCTTTCGCTCTTCTTGGCAAGGTAGAGCCCTTTGAGAGCTGTGTTCTTCGCTTCTACGAGGTTCGATCTACTCTTGAGAACAGATTCCTTGAGGAGCGCTTTGGATTTCTCTCTTAACTCCGCTTGATTGAGTTTAGTATCATCTTGGTGAGATTGTGCGAACCCATTTGAATTCGTCAAAAGGAAAACAAAGAAAACGAATTGAATCAAAAATTTCATGCTGTAATTATCAATCAAAAATGGCCTGGTTCTTGGCA
>JBFHGY010000603.1:0-2603 GCA_041582905.1 Crocinitomicaceae bacterium
TACGATCATATTTATTTTGATGAGAAAACAGAATTGTTCGTTGTTCAACAAAAAGATCGCATTGGATTATTCGATTTCAATGGGAAACAAATCACGCCAATTGAATACACGCTCTACAATCGACTTGAGTCGTTTTCGAAGGATCACCTAGTCGTGTTAAAGAAGGATGATCAGTTCTATTTTGTTCAAAAGGAGAAAATGCTGGCGACGGAAGGTTTTCATCACTTTAATTATTACGAGGACGTATTAAAAGCGTATGGTGACGATTCGATTTCCATTTTCCTGTTCAATGACAAAGGGAAGCTAGAAGCTCGGGAAGATTATCCGCACTACAAAAAAGCAGTGGTACGAAGCGACAACTATTACTGGGAATGGGAAGCCCTCAGTGATTGGGTAGAATCGGAACTGGAAGAAAATCAACGAGAAGGATATTATGGATTACGCTATTACACAAAGCGCGGATTTGGAGTTGAACCTCAATATCGAACGGTGATCCCTGATGGATTCTCGAATTATTTGGCAGAAGTAGATGACGCTCCAAAGAAAGATCACTCGATTTCAAAACAAATACCTCTTGAACTGGTAAAGGGGTTTCACTATCTAATGACGGGGATTGGAGAAGCGAACACCCAACTCATTTTTAATTCGGAAGTGAGTATCATTAATAACGGTAGCAATGATCGCTATTTGCATCATTTTTCGGATGGAACGCATAAAAAGGTAGCCGAAGGGAATAGTGGAATTTCGATCGATATTTCGAACAACTATCGGTATTCAGATGAAAACCTGTCTTCTGATTTTAATCGTTTCAATAGTGAATACCGAAGGTACTTTATAGCCGATTCAGTGGAGTTAACTACAATTGATTCCGCAGATATATCGCTTCGTGCGTATGTCGACTATTGGAATGGAATTTCCGCGTGTCGTTTTTCTCCTGAAATGATGAGAACGCTCATGAATCCAAAGTTGGGCGTTCGCTTCGTCAATAAGAAAGTGGGAATTATCAACTCGTCGATTTTTGGTATTCGAAAGGATTATCTCTCATACAATGCAATGAGTTATTTCGATGAGTATCGCTATGTATTGTCGAATATTTTCTTTGAAAAACCAATGGATAGTCTTGTAGGAAGCTTGAAGTCGAATCTAGTGGGAGATCCACGTGATAAAATCTTTCCAATTGACCATGTGATGGAGGCAGAAGTCGCGGAAGGTTGGTTTGGAGATTACGTGGTCGCAAAGGTCGAGTCTGACCAAATGGCGAAAATTCATGTGGATTATCCAGATTTCTTCTTTGTGCAAGATTCCTTGAATGTAAGCTATAATGGAGGGCGAATTACGCGAAAAGTGGATTCAAATTCAGTTGTTTTAGTGACTCCCGAGGGAAAGCGATTAACAAATCCTAGCTGGGCGATTCGCTATTTGAACAAGGGTTGCTTTGGACTTTTAACGCTTGAAGGTTGGCAAATCGTAGATAAAAATGGAAAACTGATGAGTGATTTGTTCTTTAAAGAGATTGCTGAATTCAAAGACGATCGTGCAGAGTTGACGCTTGAAAATGGATCGGCCGTTATCATAAACTCCAAGGGTGAAACATTGGAGCCACTTCCAGAGCCTCGTGTGTACGTAGACAGTGATCATTTTCATTTCAAAAGCAATCCGAGCGTATTTTATGAGGCTCAATCAGGTTTAAGCGATGAAGCAAGGGACGGTGAGAAATATCAGTCAGGCTTCTTTCAATCAAAAAATGAAGAAAAAACAATCCTACGTCCTTTTGGTAGTTCAGAAACGAAAGAAGTGAAAAATGAGCTAAGGTTGAAATACTTTGGAAATCAGGTGTACTATGTAAAGGGAAAGCATCTCTATGCGATGGGTTCAGATTTAGGAATTTCGAAATTCAAGAAGATGGATCGATTGAAACTGGTTACACCGAACATCGCCTGGTTGCAAGGAAAGGAGGATGTATTGATTGACCGACACTGGAATATCATTCATAAAATTGATGAAAACGATCGTTTTGAGCTACAAGGTGGAGAATTAGTTGTATTCCACAATGATTCGACGTCTACCAATTACGGTAGCTTTGATCCCAACACTGCGAAGGATATCGATACTGAATCGGAGCCGTTAAATGAAGTGGTGCTGCAGAATGGGAAGTATGGTGTACTTCTGCAGGATTCGGTTGTTTTGCCTGCTACGTATAGTTGGTTGTCGAAGATCAATGAGCAGGAGTTTTTTACAAAAATCGGAGTCGAACGACACTTATATGACGCTCGATTAGAACGCATCGGAGATCAGTCATTTGATCATTATGTCCAAACAGATTTGGGAAATTTTGTTTTCTATAGCAATGGTAAAACGTTTATTGTTTCTGAGGACAGATTACGTTGTAGTCTATTATCACTTGACTAAGTTTTGTATTATAGTTGGATTTATCTTTGTTGTTTAGTGAGATAAATCCAATTACATTATTTATTTCTGGATTTTTCTTATATCTTCATGCAGATAAATCCAAGTATATTTCATGGTAGGACGCAGCAAAGAACAGAAAACATTAGAACTTCTTCTCAAAAAGAAAAAATCGTCGTTTGTAGCGGTTACAGGAA
>JBFHGY010000604.1:0-2595 GCA_041582905.1 Crocinitomicaceae bacterium
GTTCATCTTGTAGCGGCAAGACCCTTTTACTCGTATAAAAAGAACGTGCTGGAAGCAAAGCTAGAGGATAATCCTTTTACATTCTTGCATATTATCAATCCTGAGTTTGGAAGCGAAAGCACTACCAAAGCAAACAGTGTTGAGCGTTTTGAACTTGTTTCAGAACGATATCAAGAATTTATTGATAAAGGGATTTTGATTCAAGAGGACATCCCGACATTCTACGTATACCGTCAATCCAAACCTGGACATGTGTTCACGGGATTGATTTGTGGTGCAAGTGTCGAAGAATACCTCAATGATTCGATCAAGAAACATGAAGCTACGCTTACCTCACGGGAACAAATGTTTACGGATTACTTAAATGTAGTTGGATACAATGCTGAGCCCGTTCTTTTGGCTCATAAGTCATCGAAAGAAATATCAAATCTGTTGAGTTCGTTTATCTCGGTTCGCCCTGAATACGAGTTTACGACAACGGATTTGGTCACACACGAACTTTGGAAATTGTCTCAATCCGAGATGAAATCCATCCAAGAAGCTTTTGAAAAGCTGAGCGAGTTGTACATTGCTGATGGACATCATCGCTCAGCTTCTTCTGTTCGCCTTCATCAACAGCGAAAGGAATTGAATTCCAATTACGAAAATGAGAATTCCTTTTTGGCATATATCATTGATGAAGCTCAACTAGACATTCTTGAGTTTAATCGATTGGTGAAAACAATGAATGGTCTGAGCCCAGAAAGATTTCTAGAGCTAATTTCTCAGCATTTTATTATTGAAGAGATAGAAAGTTGTGCAAAGCCTTCAGCCAACCACCAATTCACGCTTTGCTTAGATCATAAATGGTATCAGCTAACGTGTAAACCAGGAATTATTGATGATAGACATCCTGTCAATTGTCTAGATGCTGAAATTTTAACTCAATACGTGCTCTCTCCTATTTTAGGAATTCATGACTTGAAATCTGACGAAAATGTTTCATTTATGAGTGGTGCCGAACCCATCGAAAAATTAGAGGGAAAAGTGCGATCTGATCAGTACAAAATGGCATTTATTCTCTATCCAGCTACAATGGATCAAGTGAAGCGTGTGGCTGACCACCAGATGATAATGCCACCTAAATCAACTTGGGTTGAACCGAAATTACGCAGTGGACTTACAATTTACAATATCAACGAATGATTGCAGAATCACTAACGAAAATTCGTGAAGAATTACCTGAATATGTAACACTGGTTGCCGTATCTAAAACGAAGCCTGTAGAGGATATTCAAACAGCGTACGATGCCGGACAGCGCATTTTTGGAGAGAATAAAGTACAAGAACTCTCCGATAAGTATGAACTCTTACCGAAAGATATTGAATGGCACTTTATTGGTCATCTGCAGCGAAATAAAGTGAAATACATGGCGCCTTTCGTTTCCCTAATTCACGCCGTGGATAGCTTCAAGCTACTTAAGGAAATTGATAAACAAGCCAAAAAACATGATCGGGTTATTTCCTGCTTGCTCCAATTTCACATCGCTGATGAAACCTCAAAATTTGGTCTAAATCTGGAAGAAGCACACGATCTTTTATCTTCAAAAGAGTTCGTTGAAATGCATAACATTTCAGTTGTTGGTGTAATGGGAATGGCAACATTTACAGATGACACTGAACAAGTGCGCGATGAGTTCCGAACGCTGGAAAACTACTTTAATGTTTTGAAAAGTCACTTCTTTAAGTACAACGACGCGTTTAAAGAAATCTCCATGGGAATGTCTGGTGACTACCAAATTGCTGTTGAAGAAGGCAGTACAATGATTCGACTGGGAAGTTCTATCTTTGGAGCTAGAAACTAATCACCTACTGCGCCATGATCGCTACTAAAATTCATTCGGTATGAAACATCTGATCTGCTTTGCGTTTGGACTCTTTGCTTTTTCATCTATCTATGCTCAAGCAACAGAAGAAGAAATTGAAGATCACAGAGCTGAGCACCTCGCCTATTTGTTAGACACAGCCTCTGGTTGGCTGAATCAACAAGAAGTAGAAGAATTAGGTGGATTGGATTATTTCGATTTTGATTCCACCTTTCAAGTGATGGCGAAAATCACGAAGGATAAAGGGAGAAAATTTAAAATGCCCACTTCAACAGAACGACTTCCTGTATACAAGAGATATGGATACATTGATTTCAAAATCGGAGATTCTCTTTGCCGACTGGAAGTTTATCAAAGTATGAGTTATCGTAAAAAGGATAAGAAACACCTATTCGTTCCTTTTCGAGACGCAACAACCCGAGAGTTAAGCTATGGCGGAGGCCGATATTTAGACTTGACAATCCCCGAAGGTGACAGTCTTTTAGTAGATTTCAATTTCGCCTACAACCCTTATTGCGCTTATACTTACAACGCCTCTTGCCCTATTCCTCCAGAGGTAAATACACTTTCCGTTCCTATTTTGGCTGGAGAGAAAACACCACTTGACCACTAATCGTGTTACAATTTCTTGCATTTTCACTTATATTTGATGTATTGTCAATACCATGAAGCATCTCTTAACAATTCTCGCATTTATTCTCGTAGCTCAAACAGCTAGTGCTCAACCCTA
>JBFHGY010000605.1:0-2593 GCA_041582905.1 Crocinitomicaceae bacterium
CACTTCAAGCGCCCAAGTGGAACGAGCCGAGGTATTTTGACAGAAAAGCATGCCTGGTTTCTCGAAGTTTGGAATGAGGACAATCCGGAAATGAGAGGAACTGGAGAATGCAGTGTGATCCCTGGACTTTCACCTGATTTTGTTGATTTTGAGTCCTACGAACAGAAATTAGCCGAGCTGTGTGATGATCTTTCCGTTGATTTAACAGACTGGCCTTCGATTAAGTTTGGAGTAGAAACTGCGCTGCTGGATCTCAAAAACGGTGGAAAAGGAATCATCTTCGACAATGATTTTAGTACGGGTGCGCGACATATTCCCATCAATGGACTCATCTGGATGGGAGACATTGTCTTCATGCAAGAGCAAATCGAAGCCAAACTGTCTGAAGGTTTTACCACCATCAAACTGAAGATTGGTGCGATTGATTTTCAGGCTGAACTCTCACTTCTTGCATCCATTCGTGAGCGCTATTCAAAGGAAGAAATTACGTTACGCGTAGATGCCAACGGAGCTTTCGCCTTGAGTGAATCAATGGATAAACTAAACGCGCTCGCCAAACTCGATATTCATTCGATTGAACAACCCATCAAACAGGGACAATGGAACGAAATGCGCGCACTATGTCAAGCAACACCTCTTCCAATCGCATTGGATGAAGAGCTTATCGGCATCAACGATCCGAAAGAGAAAATCAAACTATTGGATACCATTCAACCTCAGTACATCATCTTGAAACCAAGTTTGCACGGAGGAATTGAAGGTACAAAAGAATGGATAGCATTAGCAGAAGAACGCGCAATTCCTTGGTGGATTACCTCTGCATTGGAATCGAATGTTGGACTCAGTGCCATTTGTCAGCTGACTGCCGAATACGCGAATAACTTACCACAAGGTTTAGGAACGGGATCATTGTACACGGATAATATTCCTAGTAACTTAACCGTTCAGAATGGAACGATATTTTTAAAGCATGCTAAATAACCTTCGGACATACGAACCTATGCTTTCGAAAGTACTTCCCGTACTTGTTTTCTTCTTCGGATTGTGGTATTTCTGTTTCCGCATCCTCGGTTTTGGCATGGAATACATACCTGGAGACTTGGGAGACTCCCGCTTCATCAACTATTTGCTTGAACACGGTTACCAATGGAGTATTGGAAACAAACCATCGTTTTGGAACGCTGGTTTCATGTTTCCTTATGCTGATTCGGTGGCACTTTCAGACAATATGTTAGGTACGATGCCTTTTTATGGCTTTTGGCGATTGTTCGGTATCAACCAAGAAACTTCCTATCAACTGTGGTGGGTGGTGATTTGTTCGCTCAATTATTGGTCGGCCTATTACGTGATGAAACGATGGTTCAAACGTTGGGATCTGGCGATCATCGCCGCGTGGATTTTTGCATTCACCATCTTCAATCTTGGACAGTTGAACTATATGCAAATGATGATTCGTTTCATGGTTCCTATCGTTATTTATAGCGGTGTTCGTTTGGTTGACACTTCATCATGGAAGTACTTCGCGATTTTCGCTTTGGGAATTGTGTACCAATTTTATGGTGTCATCTACACTGGATTCTTCCTCATGTACTTCAGCGCCATTTTGATTGGCATTTACGCAATTATCCAAAAGAAGTATTGGTTTTTCATTCCCCTCTTTCAAAAAAAGCAATTACTCTATACAGTCAGCACTGTTATTGTAGCCGTTCTCACCTTGGGTTGGCTCATGCTTCCCTACTACGAAATGTCGCAAGTAATGGGAACCAGAAGTTACGATGAAGTAAAGTGGTACGTCCCTGTTATCTTATCCTACTTTTTCTCGCATCAATCGAGTTACTTTTGGCACATTCTCAATGAAAACTGTCAACCCGATGTTCCCGTTTGGTGGATTCAATACACCTTCCCAGGGATGATCCCTTTACTCGCCTTGCTCCTAATTCCATTTCTTTGGATTTACTGGAAAATTCGTCGTGTGCAAATTTCCAAACTGACATGGGCTGTATCCATGGCTGCATTCATCATCTTTGTGTTCTATGTACGGACGTACGATGGACAAACGTTTTATGCGTTTCTGTTCAAGCTTCCAGGAATGGACAGCATGCGTGTGATCAATCGCTTTATGCATGTCGAGCTCTTTTTGATTGTTGTCCTGTTGATTTCGCTGCTTACGCGAATGCCGAAAAAATGGTCGGCCATCTTATTTCTCCTCGTTGTTTTGGATAATTCCTTTACTCAGGATAACCTTATTCGAAGAAGTAAAGAGCAAATTGTAGAGCGACGTGAGACGACCATTCATCAAATCAAGAAAGCCATCCAACCAGAACACGAGGCATTTGCCATTTTGAATGATAAAGAGGATACCTACATTACACAAATTGATGGAATGGTCGCTTCAAACTATATCGACATACCTACGGTAAATGGCTATTCAAGCGGTTGTCCTCCGGAATTTGCCCCCTTCTTTCATGAAGCAAAGAACGAAAGTTTACAGTCGTGGTTGACATCTAGCAAGATCGATTCCTCAACAGTCTTGATTATTCAGCGTTAACTGTTTATTCGTTTTAGCCCAATTCGTTTGCGGTTCACATCTACC
>JBFHGY010000606.1:0-2587 GCA_041582905.1 Crocinitomicaceae bacterium
CGTATCTGAACTCACGTAAAATAGGAAGTTATTTGACCCAATCCAGACTATTCTGATACTTCTAGCGGATAAGGGATATACGGTTGTGGCAACACAACGTTAATGTCTGGAAATAAATAATTGAGTTTCGTACGAAGTGCATCGCGTTGATGTGGTTCTCCATGGTTTAAATAAATGGTTCGGGGTAGTTTCTTGAATCCTTCGAGCCATTGAATGATTTCCTCTTGATCGGCGTGTCCAGATAATCCCGTAATCGATTTTACCTCGCAATGAATGGTGTGATATTGTCCAAAGAACTTGATTTCTCGTGCACCCTCCAAAATTGCCCGTCCACGGGTTCCTGCTCCCTGAAACCCAACAAACAAAAGCGTGTTTTTGGGACTATTCATGTGGTTATTCAAATAATGAAGAATTCGACCTCCTTCCAGCATGCCGCTTCCTGCCAACACAATTTTAGGTTTTGAATCCAAAACAACACTGCGCGACTGCTGATAATCGGATACGTAATGAACGTTCTCATACATCTGACGAATCACCAAACGAGAAAGATTATGCAAATCGGGATACTTGTCATACACATTGGTAGCGTTAATTCCCATGGGCGAATCAAGATAAATTGGAATGTCTGGGATCGATTCGGTATTTCTCAATTCGTAGAGTAAAAGCATGAGTTCTTGAGCGCGTTCTACGGCAAAGGTTGGAATCATTAAAATTCCTTTTCGATCGTACGTGTCAAGGATCACTTTTTGAAGTTCCCGCTTGATGTTTTCCTCCGAATGAATGCGATCACCGTAGGTAGACTCAAGAATCAAAACATCCGCCTCTTTGATTACTTTTCTAGGATACAACAACAATGGGGTTGAACGTCCTAAATCACCAGAAAACAAAATAGTTTCATCGTTTTTTTGAATCTCTACCATGGCGGCTCCAAGAATGTGTCCACTGTTTCGAAAGCAGAACTTAATCTCATTTGTATGAATCACCCATTCATTATAATCATGTGTAATGAACAGTTCTATCGTTTTATGCACATCTTCAATCGTATAGAGCGGCTTGGCTTTTTTGTGTTTCGTATAGTTATGACTATTCGCTCGCTCCGCATCTTCCTCTTGAATTTTGGCACTGTCAAGAAGAATAATTGCGGTGAGCTCCTTCGTGGCTGCTGTGCAGTGAATGGGACCTTTGTATCCATTTTTGACTAACACGGGGAGGTAACCGCAGTGATCTAAGTGAGCATGTGTAAGCAACACTAGATCGATAGAGTCTATGGCAATAGGCAGGTTGACCCAGTTCAGCTCTCGGAGTTCTTTCAATCCTTGGAAGAGTCCACAGTCAATTAAAATTCGGCTGTCCTTACTTTCGAGTAAAGTCTTTGATCCAGTAACTGTTCCTGCAGCGCCGAGAAAGGTGAGTGAGTCTTGAATAGGTGTTTCCATGGTGTCATTTGTATAAAGTTAAGTTAGCCATAATTTTCACAATTGATTACCCAAATCAATAAGGGATTTCCCCTCGGTAACCCTCAATTTTCAGAATCTACTGTGATTCAAAACACTCCAAATCAACAAAGTTTTCTATTCCCAAAGGAACTTTGTAACTTTGCAGGACGAAAATTGAAATTATACAACAACAATATGAGTACAACAGAAAAAGTACAGTATAAAGTAAAGGATATCAGCCTTGCAGACTGGGGAAGAAAAGAGATTCGATTGGCAGAAGCAGAAATGCCAGGATTGATGTCTCTTCGTGAAGAATATGGAGCGAGCAAACCATTGGCTGGAGCGCGTATTGCTGGATGTCTTCACATGACAATCCAAACAGCAGTGTTGATTGAAACATTAGTTGAGTTGGGAGCAGACGTAACATGGTCTTCATGTAACATCTTCTCAACGCAAGATCAAGCAGCAGCGGCAATCGCAGCAGCAGGTATTCCTGTTTTCGCTTGGAAAGGAATGAACGACGAAGAATTCGATTGGTGTATCGAGCAAACATTATTCGCGTTTAAAGATGGTCAACCATTGAACATGATCTTGGATGATGGTGGTGACTTGACAAACATGGTCTTCGATCGTTACCCAGAGTTGACAAAAGACATCAAAGGATTGTCTGAGGAAACAACAACTGGAGTTCACCGTTTGTACGAGCGTAAGAAAAACGGAACATTGGTAATGCCAGCAATCAACGTAAACGATTCTGTTACTAAGTCGAAATTTGATAACAAATACGGATGTAAAGAATCATTAGTTGATGCAATTCGTCGTGCTACGGATACAATGATGGCTGGAAAAGTGGCTGTTGTTTGTGGATACGGTGATGTTGGTAAAGGTTCTGCAGCTTCTCTTCGCGGAGCAGGTGCTCGTGTAATCGTTACGGAAATCGATCCAATTTGTGCGTTGCAAGCTGCAATGGACGGGTTCGAAGTACGTAAATTGGAGAACGTTGTTGGAAACGTAGATATCGTTGTTACAACAACTGGAAACAAAGACATCGTACAAGGACAGCACTTCGAAGCAATGCGCGATAAAACAATCGTTTGTAACATCGGACACTTCGATAACGAAATCGATATGGCATGGTTGAACGGAAAGTA
>JBFHGY010000607.1:0-2586 GCA_041582905.1 Crocinitomicaceae bacterium
ACATCATCAAGGATTTAGCGATCTATTTCGATGTAGATGAAGCTACGCTTCGTGATGAAGAGCGTGAGAAATTGGATAAAGCGTTCAAAATTCTTCCAAAAAATGAACGCTACGAAGTTGTTTTGGTTGGAAACACCGATCGTGATGGATCACTCGACTACAACCTACAATTATCGAAACGTCGTGCCGAAACAGTGAAGCGCAAACTCATCGAGTACTACAAATTCAATGAGAAAATTACCGTGTACTACTACGGTGAAGAGAAATCGATTCACAGTGGCGACTACACAGATGAGTTGAAACAAGCGGACAGACGAGTTGATGTGAAGTTGATCAAGTTGCCTCGAACGGATAGAAGATAATTGAGATGCTGAATCTGACAACATATCTAAAACTGACGCGCTTCGTCGTTCTGGTTGCATTCCTTGGAATAGGTCACTTTTCTCAAGCTCAATACATGGAGTTTGAATGGTCGGATGAATACCGTTTTTCGAATCGGAAAACAGGATT
The DNA here is from genome assembly GCA_041582905.1 of Crocinitomicaceae bacterium. GTDB lineage: Bacteria > Bacteroidota > Bacteroidia > Flavobacteriales_D > Crocinitomicaceae > UBA4466. The sequence continues at coordinate 511 of JBFHGY010000607.1, forward strand.
TTTCACTGAGTTTATTGGACGGAATCAAACATCGGTGTATCTCCTTCAGCGGAATATTTCGAAATCGAAGCCTTATGACAATTCGCGATTAAAAATCATTGCGTTGAACCGAAACTCGATGATGCAAGACACCATGGTTTCCATCAAAGGTTATTCGGAAAATGAAAGCATGGCGAGCACTTTGGACGATTTAGACTTCGTTACTTCCGTAATTGCGGACGGTCGTGTGGTTGTGTTTTGGCGAAAATTGATCAATACGGACACGACGCGAACAGAGGAAATTTATGGTCAAGTGTTCAAAGGAGACCTACAGCCCGCTACGAAAATCACGAAAGTACTAGTCTACCAGCAAGAAGTAGAAGATCATCCCTCCATGTTTGATCCAAGTATGTGCGTGGTTTTGTCGGATGATAATTCCGACCATTTGGTTGTTGGAACGGAGCAATTTAAAGATGGACAATTAGAATTCTACTATGTAAAATTAAGCCCTGGACTTGCCGCCAACAAAACTGGAATTGTTCCACTTCCGCAAAAACCAAAAAGCTATCCTGGTCGTATTACATCACATTACGAACTTCGTGAGAACAAGCTTTTCATTCGATCCAACGTGGATTATACCAAAGAAGAAAAAATTGACTTGTGGCCGCGTCGCGTTGATTCCTTTCCTGCATTCACGCTATCCGACTTAAACACACAACAATCTACCTCGGTTGAATTCCGCGGAAATGACTTGTCAATAACCGATTTCAGTTACCAGGTTGTTGGAAATAGTACCCGTGCTCTTGGTTTTTACGGTGATTTCAGTGAAGATACGACGGGTACAGACAAGCATGGACTGTTCTACGTCGATATTGATCATGCTACGATGAAATCTTCGGAAGTAAAATACGTCGATTTTGATCGCTCTACGCTCAACCGTTTATTTCCGAAAAAACGCGTTCGAAAGCGAGAAAAAGAAGGAATTGATGAAGACGAAAAGTTAGCTTCTCGTTTCGACATTGAACACATGGAGACGATGTCTGACAACAGCTTGGTCTTCTTCTTTACGCGTGAATATAATTATACGGACAGTGACACTCGAAGCAACCTGAATGGTGAAAACGTCTATCAGTTTGACAATTTCTATCAAAAAAAGGACATTTTCGCGATGCGCTTGAATCAAGATGGGGAGATCATGTGGTCGCGCAGTTTGGAACGTGAAATTACGTATCAAGGTGTAGATGTTTCCGACCTTCGTGTTGTCTACAAATATGATAAGTTTTTCGTGCTGTATGGAAATGAAGATGCAGAACTGAAGCCGCCAAGCAATCGAAAAAAGCACCAACATTTAACCGAAGAATTGGAATACGCTACCTTCGATCCGAATTCTGGTCGTGGGAAAGTACACACGACGGAAGTGAATGAACCAAAAACGCCGCCAAAAGAGAAATTCTATCTCGATCCAAACTCTGCTGTGATTGTGGATGGACAGATTTATTTTTACAAAATGAACGTACGTCAAAATCCGTTGTGGACGGCTGCCAACATTATTTGCTTACCGACACTTTATTACACGGCAACGACAGGAAACACAATGCAAGCGAAGGCTCAATTCGCAACGATGCATATTCGTGATGGTAAGCGTCCGCGACGTAAGCGTTAAGCTTATTTACTCGGCTGTTCTGTTTTCTTCCAACTCGATCACGCGATTCATGTTCACGTCGTAATACTGCGTATTCATCAATCTACCCATCATGTAGTTAATGATCGTGATGTCGAGTAGGTTCTCCTGGTACTTCTGTTGTTTTTCCAGATCGGGTAAATTCGGGTTCATACAAATTTCCCCTAAGTACTTTTTCTTGGCAAGATCACCTTCGAGCCAGCGACCATTTCGCTTGCCTAATACATAATTCCCCATCTTATTCAACTTTCCAAAGGGATCATAAAACTTCCACAAGCCATCTGGCGCACCGTCCTTCATGTTTCCTTCAGACTGAATTGTTCCGTTGTCGTAGAAATTATAGACGTAGCCGTTCATGCGTCCCGTACTGTCATTCTCCTCATCAATTGTCAATAACTGGCGGATTTCATAGTGAT
>JBFHGY010000608.1:0-2574 GCA_041582905.1 Crocinitomicaceae bacterium
CGATATTCGCGGATTCGTTGACGATCGTAACGAAAAGGTAGGTAAGAAGATACGCGAATCTGAGCTCAATAAAATCCCATTTATGCTCATTATTGGTGAGCAAGAAGCAGAAAACAATACTGTTTCGGTTCGACAAAGAGGAGAAAATGGTGATCTTGGCTCGATGAGTGTAGAAAGTTTTGCCGAGCTTGTAAAGAAAGCGATCGACATCGAATTGGCTGTTAATGTTTAAATAACTGAATGAGAAGACCTCGTAATAAGAAAAAATTTGTTCGTAGAGAAGATACTGCGAAGCACCGTATTAACGAAAAAATCCACGCTGATAAGATTCGTCTTGTAATGGAAGGATCTGAGCCGCAAATTATGTCGGTTCGTGAAGCAATGAAGCTTGCAGAGGAGCAAGAATTGGACTTGGTAGAAATTTCGCCAAAAGCCGTTCCTCCCGTTTGTAAGATCATGGATTACCGTAAGTTTCTCTACAATCAAAAGAAACGCGAGAAAGAACTCAAAGCCAAGCAAAGTAAAGTGGTGATCAAGGAGATTCGATTTGGTCCCAACACAGACGATCACGACTTCAACTTCAAATTGGAACACGCGAAGAAGTTCCTTAAAGAAGGAAGTAAATTGAAGGCGTATGTTTTCTTCCGTGGAAGAACCATCGTTTTTAAAGATCGTGGAGAGATTTTGTTGTTACGTCTTGCACAAGAACTGGAAGAGTACGGAATTGTTGAGCAAATGCCGAAGTTGGAAGGAAAACGCATGACGATCATGATCAACTCCAAGAAAAAGTAAGAAGGCGATCCGGTATGTATCGGAAAACGACCATAGATATTAAAAGCAATTATAGCGGTAACTAAAAACAAAGAGAGATGCCAAAAATGAAAACTAAATCTAGTGCTAAGAAGAGATTCACAGTAACTGGAAGCGGTAAAATCAAAAGAAAGCACGCTTTTAAAAGTCACATCTTGACAAAGAAGACGAAAAAGCAAAAGCGTAACTTGACTCACGCTGGTTTGGTACACAAATCAGATGAATCAAACATCAAGCAACAATTGTGTATGAAGTAATTCGTTAATGGTAACGAATGCATACACAGGTTAGAATTCACCCGATAATGAGTAACCAAGCCGTTTGAGCATTTTTGCAAAAGCAACGCACTCCTTGTCAAAAAACAAATTATTATGCCAAGATCAGTAAATCATGTAGCTTCAAGAGCGCGTCGTAAGAGCGTAATGAAGCATGCAAAAGGATACTACGGTAGACGTAAAAACGTTTGGACAGTAGCAAAGAACGCCGTTGAAAAAGGGTGGGCTTATGCTTACGAAGGACGTAAACAAAAGAAAAGAAACTTCCGCGCTTTGTGGATCACACGTATCAACGCAGGTGCACGTCAGCATGGAATGAGCTACTCTCAATTCATGGGGCTCATCAACAAAAGTGACATGGAATTAAACCGTAAGGTTCTTGCGGATTTAGCTATGAATCACCCAGATGCTTTCAAAGCAGTTGTTGAGGCAGTGAAGAAGTAATTAACACATCGCTATAATTTGAAATCCCTCCCTCCCGATATTATCGGGAAGGAGGGATTTTTTGTTTGGACACTAACCACTAAACCCTTTTAGCATTCCAAGTAAGTCCTTCCTTTTTGATTTTTAAGCTGTTAAATAAAAACTACATTCGCCTCAACTAACGCTAAAATTATACAGCATGAAAAAACTTTTACTTTCAACTTTTATCGCATGTACAGCTGTTTTCGGGCTCAATGCACAAATTCAAGGTTACTCTGTAGGACAAACAGTAGCCGACTTCACCGTAACTGACACGGATGGTAACACACACACGTTAAGTGATTACACTAACGCTGGAAAATGGGTGGTTTTGGATTTCTTCTTCGTAGATTGTCCTCCATGTCAAGGAACAGCACCAATTTTCAATGAACTTCACGAGAAGTACGGATGTAATTCAGCTGACCTCGTTTGTATCAGTATCAACACAGGTCAAGATGATGATGCTTATGTTCAATCATTCGAAGCACAACACGGTGGAACATTTTCTCACGCACCTGCTGCCAGTGGAGACGGTGGTTCTGGAGCTGTAAATACAGCATTCAACCCAACAGCGTATCCAACTTTTTGCTTAATTGATCCTAACATGGTAATGCAAAACGGTGATATCTGGCCAATTAGCTCAGTAGCTGATTTCGAAAGTGCCTTTTCATCAGCAGGATTCTCTCCAACACCAACTGCGTGTGCAGCGGCTTCTGTAGAAGAGTTAACGTTGACAGATGCTCAAATCTTCCCGAACCCTTCAAATGGAAATGTAACAGTTCGTTTCAACAATACAGTTTCTTCTGATGTAATGATTGAAGTAAGCAATCTTGTTGGACAAGTAGTGTACACAACGAACGAAGCTGCAACTTCAGGAACAAACAACTTCGACTTAAATCTTGTTGATTTGAACGATGGACAATACATCGTAAAAATCTCCAACGGACAGGCGCAAACAATTGCAAAAGTCCAACTCTCAAAATAAAAATGTGATTCACGTTTGGTTTTAATTGGTTTAATGCCTTCA
>JBFHGY010000609.1:0-2573 GCA_041582905.1 Crocinitomicaceae bacterium
GAAGATCGAATCCGATGATGTTATTCTTATACGGTTCGCTACCGATATCTACCTTCTGCGTAACAGGACGTTCCATCATCCTCATCCACGTAGCTCCCACATTTAACTTATCGCTAAATCGGTGGGCGACTCTCGATCCAATTAAGGATTTGGACTGGAAACCGAAGACTGAGTTACTTTCAATCGAAATCTTGATCGGCGTATTCGAACTCAAGTAGGCCTCATTCAAAATTTTCACACGACCGAGGTTGTAATCCACGGTGTAATCAACTCCTTCCGTCAATAAAATACCACCTGCAGTCACCGTAACGGCTCCTTCAGGAACGTTCAATGCGTTCAATGGAATGTCGGAAGAGATCGATGATTTGTATTCTCCCAAGAAACTGAAACGGTTCTTCGCAGGAATCTGCTGTGCCGCTGTTTTGGTTGAATCGTAGAGTTCCGTGTATGCGTATTGATCAATGATCGTTTGTGGCACTCCGTCAGCTAATAATTTATCTTCCAAGGTTTTACCAAATGGCTCTACCGTTGTGAAGTAGACACGTCCATTTCGTCGGTTGATCGTACCTGCGGATTCTGCTCTATTTCCATTAAAATTGATCGGAATAAAATCAAAGACTCCATCGGAGAAAGGTTGGTTATTCTGGTTGTACTTGTCCATGTCAAGCACCGTAACAATTTGGTCTTCGTCCAATGAAGAGTTAAAGCCACCTCCAACTAAATCAGAAACAGGCAGGAATGGGACATTGACCGAAGTAAGTGGGTTATTGTACAAGATATTCAAACGGAACCCTTCTTGGTCTACTTGGTAGGCACCAATTGAGTAGACGTTCTTCATCATCAAGTCCCAAACAGCATTATTAGGATTGGTAATCGTTGGCTTCAACAACTTTACGATCAAGGCATCTTGACCTGACAATCCATCCGTTGAAAATTCTCCGACTTGGTACGTTTCTCCTCTGTACGTGTATTCGTAAGCTACTGCCAATACCTCGTCGTTGTTGAGTGGCATGTTCAAAGAGATAAATCCAAGTTGCGCGTTGTATGAGAACTCACTGTCATTCAATTTTCTCGCGTTCTCAACTTTTTCATAGTGAACAGCCTGTTGAAACGGACCTGGAGCTGTAATCTGCGACCCCAATGCTTGAACCGAATTGTTAAATCCGCGCACAAGTGGTTGAGTTGATGCCCATGCATACAGCGCATTCGCATCATTATCTGGAAGATCAGAAGTAGAATATCCACCTGGATCGCCCTCACAATTTTCTGGTTTTGCTTCTCCCAAATCGGCAAAGGCAATAATGTTTCGAGTGTTTTCTGTTTCGTTCGTACGGTTCATCACCCACACCTCAATACGTGGAGTCAGGTTGATTGTGGTGTTTGCAATTGGAAGCGTTGACATTCCTTCATCGTAATGATCGTGGTGATACATGTTGAGGAAGTAATGACGGTTCGATTCGTAATTGTCTGCTGTTACTTCGAACTGTTGCGTTTGCGCTCCACCTTGAATGTTGATTTCTTTCTTTTGTCCACGCGACGATGCACCAATGAAATCGACAGTTGTATTACCAAATTTAAATTGGCTATACGCTCCAAACAATGTTTGTGATCCTTGAATTAAAGACGTTGGTGGTTGGAAGGAAACGTTTCCTAGTTGAATTTTCTGAATGATTTGATCCTCATCTCCTGTGTATTCAAGCGTAGAAATGTTATCGAAATCGAAAGCCGCTTGCGTATTGTAGCTCGTTCCAAGTTTAACGCGTGTTCCAATCTGTCCGACAAGGTTCAGATTGATTTGCTGTTGGAAGTCGAAACGTGTAATTCGACGTTGACGTACAGGCAAAATTGGGTTGTCGTAGCGAGAAGAGTTCACCCCTAGTGAAATCTCGACACTTCCTGTTGTTCTGATGGTAATTTGATCCGATCCGAAGAAGTTCTCAAACACCTTATTCCCTACTTTGATTGGGAATTCAAACGGTTGATTTTCTGCCGTTTGCTCATCAATTTTTTCTTTCCAGTTATCTGCAAGTGCCTTTTGGCGTTCGTACTCGATGTATTCCTCGAGCGTCATCATCGAAGGGTTTCGATAGTTCAATCCTGATGCGCCGATTACTTCTTTGAAGATGTATTTTCCTGTTACTGGGTCATAAACAATGGTGCGTTCGACTGAGTTTGGGTCTCCCAAATCGAAGCTTTGTTCATTTGTTTGCGTTGGATCATAAGTAGGATTGAGTGGCCAAATCAGATTGGTATTGGTATCCGGATCATTTTGCGCCCAAACCGACCCAAAAGTCAAGCAAAACAACAGTAGTAGTCCAACGTACTTCATAGTTAGTAATCTCGTATTCAAAATTTTATATAAACTAAAGGATCTTCAACGCCCCTTTAATTAACTCTTCAACTGATTCATCACCAGTTGCTATTTTATCAATTGCTTTTTCCGCAGATTTTTTGTCGAAACCTAAGGAAATCAATGCTGTTAACGCATCAAATCGACTAGTATTGTTCGCATTGAACATATTTTCAGACGAAAAGGTCATTTTTAACATTTTATCCTTCAAATCGATAATGAC
>JBFHGY010000610.1:0-2569 GCA_041582905.1 Crocinitomicaceae bacterium
TCCGTGTCTACTCTGAATAAAGGGAAGTCCATGATCCATCAACTGCGATTCGCAAAAGGCAATTTTCATCTTTAAATCTGCCTGCAAATCTTTGATTTCTTCCGAAAGGTGAATTTTTGCACAGGCAATTCCTGCTCCTAGAGCCGACATTTGAAGCTGTCCCGCAAAAATGAAAGGACCGCCACACGTTCTGGCCAGTTCTCTGGTTTTTGGATCAGGAATAACGACAACAGCGCCACCCGCAGCAAAGGCTTTATTTAGACTGGTAACGAGTACCATCTGTTCGTGAAATGGCGTGTACTCGAGCGCGTATCCAGATCCGTTTGGACCACTCCACGACATACCGTGTGCATCGTCTACGTACAATCGAAACTTAGGATATTTATCCATGAGTTCATGTAACTCCTTCATCGGAGCAGGGTCTCCATACATGCTGTAAATTCCATCCATCATGTACCAGACGTTATTGTGCTTTTGGGAGAGTTCCTTAATCTGTCGCTCAATATTTTCAATGCTGTTATGGCGTACGACATGAAACGGAATACCTTGAAGCTGAAGGTGTGATATCATAAATTGCACACTCGAATGCACTTGCTGATCCATGAGAATCACATCACCTTCGTTTACGACAATCGGCATAACGGCCACGTGCGCCAAAGTTGTTGTAGTTGCAAGAATTACGGGTTTATTAAAAATGTCTCCGAGCAGTTTTTCGAGTTCGCCATATAAGGTCGAAGAAACATATGTTCTTGAAGAAGGATATTGAATTCCGTATCGTTTGATGGCATCAATCGCGGCGTCTTTCAATCGTTGATCGTGTTCGAGTCCAAGATAACTGTACGAACCAAAATTAACGTGTCGGCTATTCCCGATAGTGATGGTTGTTTTATCGTAGAATTCGTCCTCCGTGTAGAGCTGTCCGATTCCAATTTGGGTACCTTTCGAGATCGAATCATAAATTGTATGGATAACTTCCTTTCTCATTGACGCCCTATGTGATGAAACAAAACAAAACTGTTCACACTATCAGTTCCAGATGGAATGTGCCCAATTTTTTGAGAAATGATAGTAGAATAGTCCGTAAATTATGGTAATAATAAGAATATCCTTGTTAAATTTGGGTGTGTTGTGAATAAGATGTGCAATCTGTTGTTAATTTGTTTCACGCACTATTTACGCTCCCTACGGCTAAAATATAACTCTCAATGCAAAAGAACGCTTACTTCGAAAATGACTTTTGCGAATTCTGGATCGATGAATTCGGGGTCGTTCATGAAATTTTTAAACCTACTTTTCGACATCTAGATTTACAAGTTGCTAAGCAAATTGTGGCAGATCGATTAAAAGTTTCCAATGGAGTTGCACGTCCTTTGTATGTAGAATTGGGTAAAGCTACTAAGATGGATAGAGCCGCTAACCGGTATTTGTCTACGGGGCCAGCCATGGAGTGTTTAACCGCTACGGGGATTTTGGTGAGAGATCAAATTGAGAAACTCGGAGCGAATCTCTATACAGGGTTCTTCCAGCCCAGTGTTCCAACCAAATTCTTTACAGATAAAGAAAAAGCAATGCTCTGGCTGAGAAATTACACACAAGATGTGCTCAACTAATTTGTGCACGAGTCCAAGGCTGAATACTTGACTTTGGCTCTGTCAATTTTTATCTTGTGTCCTTTACGAAAATTACCAAAAGAAATTCCGATGAGAAAAAACCTTTTTATAATTGCGGCATGTGTCGCTGGCCTTGGATTTACAGCTTGTTCTGTGGATACAAGTGGGATAGAAGATGCAGCCGATCAGTTAGAGCAACAACTGGAAGAGGCAACAGAAGATATTCATGAAGACATAGAAGAAGCTGGTGAAACCGATACGGTTGACCCAAGTGTGTCGTATCAATGTCCGGATGATTGCGAAAATGGACCTGTATACGATAAGCCCGGTCCGTGTAAAAAATGCGGAAAGGAAATGGAAATCCTCTAAGAGAAGAAAACCAAATTATATGGAATCCTGGCGTTTTTCGTCAGGATTTTTTTTGTTTCGTAAGTTTTTTTTAAAAAAAATACTCAAGGTTAACTACCTGATGGTTAGCTACTTGTTTTGTTGTTTGACTTGTGAGGGAATATTTTTTTCATCTTCCTAAAATCCAAAAGGAAAGGCTGCGCGTATGTATGTCGAATTCGCTCAGAAGTGAATCATACTAAAACGAGAAAATTAAAAACAAACAAGATGAAAAAGAACATTATTACAGCAGCCGTATTTGGATTACTACTATCAGCTTCAAGCTTTGCACAAACAACAATGGTGGGTGGGGAGCAAATGTTTCCAAAGAAGAACATTGTAGAGAACGCTGTAAACTCTAAAGATCATACTACGTTGGTAGCAGCGGTAAAGGCGGCAGAGTTAGTTGATGCACTTCAGGGTGAGGGACCTTTTACGGTATTCGCTCCAGTAAACGATGCGTTTGAGAATTTACCTGAAGGAACCGTAGCCACATTACTAAAGCCTGAAAACAAAGATGCTTTAACGAATGTACTAACTTACCATGTAGTTTCAGGATCCTATGATTTCGA
>JBFHGY010000611.1:0-2569 GCA_041582905.1 Crocinitomicaceae bacterium
GTATCGGACGTTCCCATCAAATATACTTTGGCTTCGGGAAGCGTCATTTCAGAATAACGATCGATCACTTTCCCTCGAATCGTTTGGTTGATTTGCCCGTATGAAGACGATACCGAAAGGATCAGAATGGAGAGTAGTGTTACAATTTTCATGTGACGTGCATTTTTCGCAAACCTAGTGACAAAAGTAATGTTCAATCAAGATGTTGTGACGAAAAACACGATTTTGTGATGACCAGCAAGCGAAATGGATCAGTTTAAACGAATTAAGCGTTCATCACACGTTCGAAATCAGGAATTTGCTTTCGGGAAACGGGCACTTTTTCTAAATCGCCACCGAAATTAACCAGGTAGCCTTGAGAATTTCCTTCGAAGTTTAAGACCTTTTTTGTGTTGATAATGTACCCTCGATGTGTTTTCAACGCAGGAAAGTCATTTTCAGATAGGGTTTGATGAACCTTCGACAAAGTAATCCTCTGTAGATCTTTCTGAATTTGGTCGCCTTCCTTTGAGTAAAACTCCACATAATTTCCAGCTGATTTAGCAAACAGAAAAGAGGTTGAACTGAGTTCGATGGGCTTTTCTTTTCCCTGACCATTAATCCGTGCAGTTTGTGTTACATCCGATGATTTATCTTCTTGAGGAGTTTGAACAATCGGAATGGATTGAAGTCGTTGGTAGTTCGAAAGTCCTGCGGTAATCAATACGAAAATGGAAACAGGGAAAAAACCGACAGCGTACGTCATCCACATACTTTGAAAAAAGGCCTCTGTGGGTGAGTATGAGTAATAAATCTCAGGGAATACGATAAATTCCATGATCATGTGGTTCGTGATTCCGATGCATGTAACAACAATAAACGAAGAGAAGAGCTCGTGTCCAATTGTCCAACGGTTTTCCAGTCGTTCGCAAAAATATTTTGTTGAACCAAAGAGCATCAGCGATACAAACACGAATGTGATCGATGCAAAAACGAACGAAGCCAACATGGGGTGTAGGCTGGATTTTTCATACAGTTCAAAAGGGCGAAAAATGGCAAGAAAAACAAACACAAAGAGTGAAATCCCTGCGGAAACAATCCATCTTGATTTCGTTGAATGTTGTATTGGACTGGGGCTTTTCAGTATGCTCAACATGCTATAAAAATGACAATAATTCTAAGAATAGGCAAACGAAAAAGAAGCGTCTAATCGAATAATGGCTACATTTGTACGACATGAGTACTGAAAATCGAATTGCGGTTATTGGAGGTGGAAGTTGGGCTACGGCGCTTGTGAAAATTCTTTGCAACAATGTGGACCAAGTCAATTGGTATATGCGAAATGAAGTCGCAGTCGACCACATTAAACGCTATCGCCATAACCCGCATTATTTGCAATCGGTAGAATTCGATTTGAATAAGATTCAAGTAAGCACCGACTTGGTGAAAATGATTGAATCGGCCAAAACAGTAATCATTGCCACACCATCAGCGTTCCTCACGAAGTTATTTGAAGATTTTCCAGAAGGATTGATGGAAGACAAAGTTGTTTTCTCCGCAGTGAAGGGAATCGTGCCAGAATACAATGCGATTCCAGCCCGATTTATCCATAAAACATTCGGAACTCCGTACGATAACATTGGAATCATTTGTGGTCCGTGTCATGCGGAAGAAGTGGCCTTGGAACGACTTTCTTACCTCACAGTTGCGTGTCAGGATGAAGACATTTCGGAAGAAATGGCCGATACCTTGGCATGTCGCTATATCAAAACAACGACTTCAGACGATTTGTTCGGAACGGAATTGTCGGCGGTACTGAAAAACGTGTATGCCATAGCTTCGGGGATTTGCGCTGGATTGGGTTATGGAGATAACTTCCAGGCGGTATTGATTTCGAATGCGATTCAGGAAATCGAAAACTTCATTGATGAGGTAAGCCCCATTCACCGCGATGTGAAATCCTCGGCTTATTTAGGAGATTTACTCGTTACGGCGTATTCTAAATTTTCGCGCAACAGAACCTTCGGTTACATGATCGGAAAGGGCTACTCGGTAAAAACAGCGCAACTCGAAATGGACATGATTGCTGAAGGATACTACGCAACCAAAAGCGTTATGGCGATCAAGAAGAAGTTCGACGTCGAAATGCCCATTGTGGAAGCGGTGAACAATATCATCTACGAGAAGATTTCTCCAGTGATCGAAATGCGTATCTTGACGGATAAGTTGAGTTAGAAGAGATTCATCAGTTTTATTGAAAGATTAGTTTCGCTGCTGCTTGCGACGGTGAAGAATCTTAAGGAATTCATGGCATTACCTAAGAAAAGAAGTAGAAAGATTACTGTAAATGATGTCGTCTATCGTTACATCGTAACGGGGAACGATGATTATATCGACTTGATTCTAGAGCAAGATGGAGCTCAAGGTCAGAGAATGACAGTTTCTTTTCGATATCATTCCACAACTGAAAAGGGAACGGGGAGACTCATCCAGAGAAATCAAATTACTCCTGTCGTTGTTAAGCGAACAATTCACTACGGGTTGGAAAATGGGTGGACACCAGGAGAGAAGCAAACTGAACTTCGAATCA
>JBFHGY010000612.1:0-2561 GCA_041582905.1 Crocinitomicaceae bacterium
ACGAAAATCGAGTAGTCACGAAATGTACGATTAAAGTCTACGCTTACGTGTTTTAAACAATGCGTCGTTACGGTTGATGTACGATAGAGAGAACTCTAGCGATCCTCCGCGGTACGCATTTCTCAAAGCCGATAAGGTGATATCGTAAGACATTCCAAACTGGAAGCCTCTCCAATCTACCATTACCGAAGGAATAATTCCGTCGCGAATACGTGCGTAACATCCTAAACCTACAAAGGCATCGTGGCTGTTTCCGGTGATTTTTGTTGCATTCTCGAAGCGGTAACGCACCATCATTCCAAGGAGTGTTTCATAATGTCCTCCCTGAACGAATTGAACCACCGAGCCATCAATAGCAAACACCGTTGCTGGAATATCTGCTACAACTCCTGCGTTGGCCACAAACTTTCGGTGCAAGCGATCTGTTGACACACCATTTGTATACACCAATTCAGGTCGATTTAGGTGATATCCTGCAACACCTATTTGAAGTTTAAAGTCCTCGTTTCGTGCGAAGGTATTTTGACCACCATCGTATACGTAGTAAACTCCAGCTGACGCATCCATGTATGAAAAGGAAGTCGCCGTATTTGTTTCTCCACTCAGAATATTCGGATCAAAGGCAGATCCATCCCACTGATTCATAAAAGTAACGTTCGCCAAATCCGCTTTTCGTTGTCCAAAACCACCTTGAACACCTGCTGATAGGATGTGTCCAGATCTTCCCATTGGGACAATACCACTCAACGTAAGAGATCCCATTTGGCTTCCAAAACGAGAATCTCCACCGATATCGTTATAGAACATCACTCCTACTCCTGCGTGGGCGCGATCGTTAAAATCAGATTTCCACAAGTTGGCATCTGCCGCAATGGAAGTCGTCATGAACTGCGTTCCTCCGCCCAACCATTGGTTTCGGTGATTAATGTTTACGCGTTCCCAACCGTCGAATACTCCAGCTGCTCCTGGATTAATCAACAATGGTGTTTGCGCGGTCTGCGAAAAGTGTAAATCTTGTGCGTTTAATGGCTGGTAAGCGAAAAACGCAAGGGCTACTATTAATGCTTTTTTCATCTTTATCGGATTACAGTGATGTTACCAGAATGCCATTCGTGCGTTCCATCGGTATATTCTACTTCGTACATATATGGATAGACTCCTGCATTGACGGGTTCGCCATTAAACGTTCCGTCCCATGTGAAATAGGCGTCATCTTTTGCGTGTACCATTCTATTTCCCCAACGATCATAAACGAAGAAGGTAAAACTTTGTACGTCCGGCCCTACGAGGATGGAGAACACTTCGTTTTGCCCATCACCGTTTGGACTAAATCCAGTTGGAACGTGGATTCCATCCTCTGATGCTCCTGGAGGCGCTCCTACTGGACGGAAGTGCGCAGTGATTGTTTCTGTACCCGCAATCATAATTCCGTTCGTGTCTTCCACATCAGGGCTCAACATTGGACCCGTTGTGTATGACCAATAATCAAATTCATACCCTGCGAAAGCTCGTGCAATCGTATTGGTTTGAATTCCTCCAAAATAAGTGGCTGTCCACGGGAAGGAGTTTTGCCAAATTGAGTTGACTTTTATTTCTCCCGCTCCTGCCGGTGCTACATCAAAGGTGACATCGTACGGACCTGTAAGGTCGTAACATCCAATCAGTCCTTGTTCCAGTGCCACACAGCGCTCATCGATGAAGTCGCGTAGTGTTTGAACAGCAGCTTCCCAACCTGCATACGTTCCTCCCCAAGTAGCTACTTGAGCGTTCATTTCTGGTTGAATTTCGTTGATCATACTATCGAGCAAAGCATTCATTTCCACACATGAAAAATCTGTGTTGATCAAATCAATGTAGCGTGTAATGTAATATTGTTCCACTATCGCAGTATCTGCCATCAATTTCACAAGAATGTCTGTGTGTCCTTGTCCACCTGGGTTTGGCAAACCTTCCACGTTACATGGGTCGGCATTTGCAGATGGGTCCGGAATACCTGTGTAGTTTACGTAGTGACCGAACGACGCGTCCATATCCCATAGCGTGTATCGCCATTTTTTCTTGTCACCATTCGGGTTCATTCCGCGCCACCATGCCGTATTCCAGTTCAACCAATCTTGCGAAACGATGTACGAATTCAACATAAAGTAATCACACAACGACTTCCAATTCAAAAGGTTGTCTACATAATCGTAGTTGGCTGGAATCGAAAGATCATTTGATAGAATGTACGCAACCAAATCATCCCAATCCGTTTGAGCTTGCGCTCCTCCGTATTCTGACCATGTTCCTCCCCACGTTTTTAAATATTGGAGATCAAACTTTCCTTGATCGTAGTAATAGCTTGTAAAATCGTGATCATCTACTTTTTCTCTGAACTCATACACTCCCCAGTATTGACCATTTAGGTACAATACACATGGGCGCCATGTTCGCTCGTTAAGTTTCATGTCTGCACGATCCGAAAGCGTATGTACAAAGGCATCGCGAATGTGCGCTCCATTTTCAAACGGATAATTATCGTTCGCTGCCGGTTTCATGATCAATCGCTGGAATTCATCACG
>JBFHGY010000613.1:0-2553 GCA_041582905.1 Crocinitomicaceae bacterium
AGTTTTAACCTAGGAAAAGGTTGGAAAATCGATCTGAGTGGAAGGGCACTCAATGATCAAGTTGCTTCTCAATTGTTGATTAAGAGCTATGCAACCATGGATTTTGGAGTTCAGAAAAATATCTTGAAAGGAAGGGCTTCTGTGAAAGTTGCGGTGACTGATGTATTCCATTCGAGAAGGGGAGATGGTATCATTAATAATTTACGTTTAACAAATGCTGACTGGAACAGTAAGTACGACTCGCGAAGTGTTCGTTTGGCCTTCTCATGGAGATTTGGTAAATCAACCATGAAAATGAAAAAACACAATAGTTCAGGTTCGGATTCCGAGCAAGAAAGAGTGAAGGGATAATTACAGTGTTTGCAGGTATTCCTTGTGATGCGGAATGGCATCTGACATAAAATCGAAAAATGCTTGTTCAATTTCTTTCTCGTATTCCTGGAATACATCGTACCCCGTGTGAAGCACATTGGGAAAGGAAATTCGAGAAGATACGCCATTACACGCTTTCATCAATCCATAGCTAAACTGATATTGATATAGCCAGTTTTTCTCTTTCATCTTCGAAATCATGAATTTGAAATGGGATGAATAGAATTCCTCGTTTTCCAACGGAGCTTGGTAGAAGTTTTCCACGAATTCATCCAGGGGAAGTTCATGAAAGCGATTCCACTCACGTGCGAGAATGTGATCAAAGAACAAATCTACCGCAATTCCAGCCACTTTGGGTAGCGGCTCGTAGAGCTTTCGCATTAGTTCGAGCACTTTCGGGTGACTGTCGATGTAGGAGTCGATCATCCGATGGAGTAGAATACCTTGTTGTAATTTCTCAGGTAGGTGAGAGAAGTCCCTTCCTCGCACAAAATCACCATTCAGATTCGCGTACATGAGCTGAGGATCGTTATTGGAGAAATAAATGTGTCCGAGGAAATTCATTATCCGAATATAGACAAAAAAAATCCCGTCTCGTTATTTCGATAGTTATCGGAAACGAGACGGGAAAGTTATTTAATTGGTGCTTGATCTAATATTCGTCTTCGTTGAAGAGGAAATCTTCTCTAGACGGATAATCAGGCCAAATTTCTTCGATACTTTCGTATGTTTCTCCCTCATCTTCAAGAGCCTGAAGATTTTCCACTACTTCAAGAGGTGCACCAGTTCGGATAGCGAAATCTATCAACTCGTCTTTAGCTGCTGGCCAAGGTGCGTCTTCTAGATACGATGCTAATTCTAATGTCCAATACATAGTCCTCTGTTTATTGTTATTTGCCGCAAAAGTAATTTTAATTTGAAATAATGCAAATAAAAACGAAAAAACTTTCGAAAAAACGTGAAATGCGTTCAGTCTTAGGTGAAAATCAATCGGAATGAACTACATACGCGCAACCCACGGATGCTCTGTAGCATTGAGGTCTTTACTTAATTTTCTACTCAACACGAACAAGTAGTCGCTCAAACGATTTAAATAGGTCAAGAGAATGGGGGCAATCGGTTGATCAGCGTTCAGATCGACACAAATACGCTCTGCTCGTCGACAGACACATCGCGCAATATGGCAGTACGAAACAGTCGTGTGTCCTCCAGGAAGAACGAAGCTACGCATAGGTTCTAGCTCTTCATCCATTTGATCGATCCACTGCTCCAAATTCTCCACATCTGATTCCGAAAGGTCTGGAAGTTTCATCTTCGAGGCTTCAGGATCGGCAGCTAACTGAGAACCCATGGTAAATAATCGATCTTGAATCTCTAACAATTGTTCAATCGTTTCTTGAGCAATATCTTGATCTCGAATTAATCCGATGTGAGAGTTCAATTCATCCACGGTCCCATACGCTTCAATTCTTAACGAACTTTTGGGAACTCGGGTTCCACCAATTAATTGTGTTGTTCCTTGATCTCCTTTTTTCGTGTATACTTTCATGCTTTTATTTGTTCTAACTTACTTCGTAATTCCTGGATTCGAGCTTGTTTCCCGATGTTACGAATGTTCTTGGCTGTTTCGGTATAGTACTCATGCACGCCATCCAAAAAGCTTAATTGATATTGAATCCATTCTTTATCTGTCATGGTTCTGCCTTCATTAGCGTATTCCTGACGTAGCTTATTGGCGATGGCATAATAGTCGGGACGTCCGAGGTAATCATGATCAGCATCGCACATGATTTTTTCCAGCAAGTTCGTAGGTTCCACATTTTTCTTTGTGGTATTGATGATCCGTTCGACGATGTCAATTTGAATATCGGAATACCCAAAGTTGGGCAGCACGGATTTCGCCATGCTAATTCCAAAGTCTTCATTGTCTTTATTGGAATGAATATAACCCGCGTCGTGGAAGAGAGCAGCTGTGCGTAGCAATAAAATGGATTCATCATCCACTCCTTCGAGCTTTGCATAGCGAATCACCGCTTTCTCTACGTTGAGCGTATGAGGTACATCGTGATACACAACAGTCTCTGGTAGTAAAGAACGCAAACGCGTCAGAATGTTGACACGCATTTGATCAAAGTCCATCGAAGCCAATCCACAAACAGTTCGCAATTTCGCGGATGGATA
>JBFHGY010000614.1:0-2550 GCA_041582905.1 Crocinitomicaceae bacterium
AGCTTCATCATCTCCTTTTTCAGATAAACGAACTTGCTCCTCAAAACGCTCACGCTGATCAATTGGATCGTTCAACTCAGAGTAGGCATTCGCGATTTCTTTTCCGCATACCATCAACTCAAAACGTTCCGTCAATTCAGGATTTTCACGATGTGATTTACATAAAGGCGACATCTCTTTCGGGTAATCCGTGATGAATGTCGGTTGGATGTAGTTTCCTTCACATTTCTCACCAAAAATTTCATCAATGATTTTTCCTTTACCCATGGTTTCGTCCACGTGAAGCCCCATTCCGAGAGCTGCCTCTCTCAATTCGTCTTCTGACTTACCAAGGATGTCATATCCAGTAAATTCTTTGATCGAATCTGCCATTGTTACGCGAGCATACGGCGCTTTGAAATCTACTTCATGTTCACCAAATGTTGCTTTTGTTGTCCCGTTCACGGCCATCGCACAGTGCTCCAACAAGCGCTCGGTGAAATCCATCATCCAGTTGTAATCTTTGTACGAAACATAGATTTCCATCGCTGTAAACTCCGGATTATGCGTTCTGTCCATTCCTTCATTTCTGAAGTTTTTCGAGAACTCATACACACCGTCAAATCCACCAACGATCAATCGCTTCAAGTACAACTCATTCGCGATACGCATGTACAATGGAACATCCAATGCGTTATGGTGCGTAATGAATGGTCGTGCGGCTGCCCCTCCTGGAATTGGTTGCAAAATCGGCGTTTCAACTTCCAAGTATCCGGCTTCATTGAAGAAGCTACGCATTGCGTTGAACAACTTTGTTCGCTTGATAAATACTTCTTTCACGTTTGGGTTCACCACCAAATCAGCATAACGCTGGCGGTAGCGCATCTCAGGATCTGTAAACGCGTCGTGTACTTTTCCTTCTTTATCCGTTTTTGGTAGAGGAAGTGGTTTTACAGCTTTACTAAGAACAGTGAGTTCCGTTACGTTTACCGAAATTTCGCCTACTTGCGTTTTGAACATCGTTCCACGAATCCCGATGAAGTCTCCAAGGTCCAATAGTTTCTTGAATACATCATTGTACATCGTTTTGTCCTCACCTGGACATAACTCATCACGGTTTACATAAATCTGAATTCTTCCAGATGAATCAAGCAATTCCGCAAAGGCCGCTTTTCCCATTAATCGATTCGACATGAGTCGACCTGCCAAGCATACTTCCTTACCCTCCTTGTACTCGTTCTTGACCTTCTTGGCAAGATCAGTTACAGGGTAAAGCGCTGCTGGATATGGGTCAATTCCCAATGCGCGCAACTTCGACAACGATTCTCTTCGTTGTACCTCCAAATCGGAAAGTTCGATGTTACTCATAATCGTTTTGTAAAATGAATGGGCAAAGATAGCAAGTTTACACGATGTTTTTCAGTCAAAAAGGGCTATTTCTGGTCGAATTTGTCCGATTAACAGATGAAAGGAAATAGAAAGGTGAATTTAACAGTGTGAAATGGTAGGGAAAAAGTCGAAGAAGCATGCGCGGTTTTGGCAGATAGCTGCTCAAAGCAAGGAAGAGCGCATGCGTCCGACTTCGTTTCGAAGATCATCAAGGTAGAAAATGATCCTTCGGTTTTTGGCTAGATTGTCATGACTACTCAAACATGACATTTTCTAAAATTGAACTATTGATGATGAAAATTAAGCATTGATTTGTGAAGTCGAATCGAATTGGAAGACTATTTCCGAGAATGAGGCAAAAAGTGGTAATCGACGAAATTAAGAGTGCGGAAATCCGAAGCGGTTTGAACGAATTAGCTGGAATAATCGAACCTTTCTGAGTCTATTGAGGTGCATTTAGTCCGATTTTATTTCCTTCGCTGTCGAGAATAATCGCGAAGTATCCACTTTCGTCGGCATGCATGGTTTTTGGGAGAATGATTTCACCTCCGTTCTTCTCAACTTTGTCCAGAACGGATTGAAGCTCACTTTTCGCATTGAAATAAAGAACGCTGCCATCCGCGGATGGTGCATATCCTTCTGTTTCAATGAGAATCCCGGGTACAGGCTGATCTTCTGTTGGGAATATCCCCATTTTCATTCCGTCTACGTCCATTTGCTCAATGTCGATGGATAAGATTTCTTCGTAAAAGGAAATGGCACGTGAAATGTCCGATGCTGGGATTTCAAAAAGTGAGATCAATGGAGAGTTTGTGTGGGGCATATTTGTTGTTTTTTGTGGAGTGATTGTTTCTTCTGTTAGGGTGTTTTCATGTGTGCAAGAACCAAATAGAACGAGCGATGAGGCAACACCGAGAAGGATGACTTTTTTCATTACTGTGAGTTTTAATTTGAGCAAAATTAGCGCACAAAATGACTTAGAAATTGTACAAATACGACAATTAAGATTCTCTGTAAAAGAGAGACGAAAGCTGTAGATTCCCTTTTTGATTCAGCATTTGCTTGGGAGTGGATCCAATGAATTCTTTAAAATCTTTGATGAAATGAGATTGATCAAAATAATCACTCTCATAAGCAATACGCGTCAGATTTTGATCTTCGGAAAGAATCAGTTTGAGAGCG
>JBFHGY010000615.1:0-2544 GCA_041582905.1 Crocinitomicaceae bacterium
ATTTCCTTTGGAACACGTGCTCAAGATTTTCAAGAAACCTATAAAGTATCCAGTTCTTCTCCAGAATGGGTGCGCTACATGTATAGCGATACGGTGAACCTTTTTTCCCTTCGGGAACAGTTCGAAGCATATTACGACACGCATGATTTCGTAAAGAATCAGCATACGCAATACTTCAAACGATTGATGAAGGAATATTGGACACAAGTGGATAACAGTGGCTTTATTACGGAACGTTTGAGTAATGATGCGCCCATCCAAATGAAAAGTCCAACGTCTCCATGGCAAGAAGTAGGTCCATGGGAGTATGATCATGAGCAAGCTATGGAATTTAGTGTGCAAAGTCCGGGTTCAGCGCATGTCTACACAGTTGAGCAGTCTCCCGCAAATCCAAATCTGATTTATGCTGGAACGGCTACGGCTGGATTGTGGAAATCCACGGATAAAGGCTTGAATTGGTCGTTGGTTACACGAGATTTAAACGTAAATAGCGTGTATTCGATTGCACTTGACCCAGCGGATGAGGACATCGTTTATTTCGGAGAATCGAACGGAAAACTATGGAAGTCAATTGACGGTGGTTTGACGTGGGCGATGACGGGAGATGCCAGTTTTCAATCCATGAACATACGAACACGTGACTTGAAATTCATCGGGATAAACACTCTTTTGGCGGCTACAAGTAGCGGACTTTTTAGAAGTACAGACGGAGGTGCAAACTGGTCGAATGTGCATGCAGGCGAGCACATGGAAATTGAGATTAAACCCAATGACCCAACGGTACTTTACAGTGTGAAGTTAACAGGAACTAAAACCGAATTTTACAAATCGGAGGACACGGGGTTAACATGGGTTCTGAAACCAAACGGGTGGCCTTCACCTGCAACAAATGATGAGCAAAAACGGTGTGAAATCGCTGTATCAGCTGCTGATCCAAATATCGTATACGTTTTAGCATCTGGTGATGTTGGTCCAGATGGAGGACTTTATGGGATTTACAAAAGTGTGGATGCTGGAGAATCGTTTACCTTCGAGTGTTGTGGAAGTGGAGCTGGTGGAGCGCCAACGACTTCAAATCCGAATATTTTGGGTTGGTCTGAAGATGGAACAGGTGCTGGTGGACAGTATTACTATGATTTAGCAATGGGTGCATCGCCTACGGATGCGAACCGCGTGTTCGGTGCAGGAATCAATGTTTGGCGATCAGAAAACGGTGGCGCAGATTGGACGTTAAACGGTCACTGGGTGACGTGGGTACAAGGCGGTAGCTTGAAACACAGATACAGTCATGCTGATGTACATGACATTAAGTTCTTTGATAATGGCTCATCCATTGATATGTGGGTGGCTTCCGATGGAGGATTGTATTATTCATCTACGCAAGGAGATTCACTCGAACCGCGAATGCATGGAATTCATGGAACAGATTTCTGGGGCTTCGGTGCTGGATTTAAGGATGGCTACGTAATGGTAGGAGGAACGTATCACAACGGAACTCTTATCCGATATAAAGATATTTACAAAGGAGGATTATCAAACCCGAATGAAGGTGGATGGCTCGCAGAGCGAGGTGGAGATAACTATCGTGGTTTCGTGAATTATGGGGACAATAAAATCGGATACGACGATGGAGGTTCGTTTGAATTCTCAGAGATTCGCGAACAACGCAAAACGAATAGAAGTTTTCAGTCGGATAAAAAATGCAACACTTCGTATGTGGCGGGAGAGTATGGAACCTATGGTTTCGAATCGACGTGTTTCAATACCTTTTATTCTCCTGTAGGAACAGAATTGTACAAAACAACGAATGGAGGAGTTTCATTTGAACTTGTACATGATTTTGCTGGAGATAAGGTGATCCAAGTAAAAGTGGCGTGGAATGATCCTTCAACAATCTATGTGACGCATAAAATCGGATCAGGGAATTATCAGGTTCGAAAATCAAATGATGGAGGACAGACATGGGCAATTTGTACACCTCCTAATTCTGTAACGAACAATAATTCAAATCGTGCAAAATACATCGAAGTAGATGATCAAGACCCGAATAAATTATGGTGTATTCTGATGGGATCACATGTGGGATACAAAGTATTTCAGTCGGAAGATGGAGGAAGTACTTGGACGAACATAACGGGTAGTGCGCTCCAAAATGAGAATATCCGTTCGATTTCGCATCACTACGGAACGGACGATGGATTATACATCGGAACAACAAAACGCATGTATTACCGAAATGCTTCCATGAATAATTGGAGTTTGTTCAGTAATGAATTGCCTGCATCAGTGAATTGTCAGTTTTTACAACCGTATTATGGAGAAGGGAAAATCCGTATGGCTAGCCAGCGTGGTGTGTATGAATGCGACTTTTATGAAGATGGAGAGCCTGTAGCTATGTTCGCAGCGGATAGGGTGAGTTTGAATCTGGCATCGAATTGTGTAATGGACACAGTACAGTTTGTGGATCACAGTACGGTACGTCATGCTTCTGCTTCTTGGCAATGGTTTTTTGAGGGAGGAACCCCAGCTACTTCTACCCAAGAG